>JAGQUL010000382.1 GCA_020438525.1 Thermoleophilia bacterium
TCGTGGTCCATGCAAGACCAGTCGCACGTGGCACGCAGATCGTTCAGGAATCGTTTCCAACTCGTGCAAATCGAGGCGAAACGCCGAATACCTCGCAGAGACCGTCCTCGTAGGAGACCAGCTCTTCGACAAGTTCGCGATCTCGGGTCATGGCCTCGGCAACGACGCGGGCGCATGTGATGAGCTCGATGGCTTCGAGTCCGCGCGAGTCGTGTTCGTGCAGCTCGGTATTGAGCAGGTCACGCAGTCGAGCCGCCGCGCCGTGGACGTCGTCAGTCAAGCGCAGGGCACGCGCGTTTCGCTCGACGAGCTTGAGGTTCTCGCGTACGTCGCGAACGACCTGCCCATCCTCGTTCTTGGCGATCTTGGCACCCAGGCCCACCTTGTTGAGATGGAAGCTGACTCCCTGTGCAAGAGGTCTCGCCAGAAGGCGAGGCACTCGCATCGCGTATTCCCATGCACGTGCGTCCCGCGACCGAGGGATACGGGTGAATCCGAGGTGACCGAAATCCGAGCTGCTCATGCGGCTTTCCCTACTTGTTCGAGTTGCGCAAGTCGTGATGCAAGTTCGTCGGCGTTCTTGATGCGTTCATCGAGCGGGCACACCAAGTCTCGGATCAACTGCGTAGCCTCCGCAGGAAGCGCGTCCAGTCGGGCCTCGGTGGGTGTTGGCGTGCCGGTGAGCAGCTCGGCGAAGATCACACCCAGCGAATACAGGTCGACCGCCGGGGTCGCCGTCGCGGCATTCGTAAGCTCTGGGGCCGAGTACGGTGGGCTACCCATCTGGATCGCAACCTGTGTGGGCGTGAATGTTGCGCCCGTGCTGGTGGTGAACTTGGCGAGATCGAAGTCGATAATGCGCGGTCGACCGCATTCGTCCTCAAGCAGATTCTCCGGCTTGAGATCTCGATGAACCACGTCGTTCATGTGTGCGTGGGACACGGCACCTGTGACGAGCTGAAGTAGTTCCACTGCCTCGTCGAGTGGTAGCGGCTGGCGGCTGGCGATCGTGTCGCGGACTGTGCGCTTGGTATCCACAAGTTCCATGACCACGGCAGGATGAGTTTGGGTCAGGCGCGTGTAGGTAGTGACCGCGAGAATCGGGACGATTCCGGGGTGCTGCAGGTGAGCGATCTTTCGCGCCGCGCGCGCCATTCGGGTGGCCGCTTCGACGTTGTCGGAATGCAGCAGCTTGATGGCGACGTCGGGGCCGCCGGAAGTATCGGTCCCGTAGAAGACACGGCCAAAACTGCCCTTGGCGATCGGTGGACCAAGTTCCCATCGATCGTCGATCAGCATCGCGCAACTACAGGTCGGGGACGGTTCAGCATGCTCGCGCGATATCGGCACGTGCGGTCCCCGGCTTGAACCAGCTCGCTTTCGCCGTGATTCGACGTAGAACCGGGATCGCACGGGTAGGGTCCGCAACGTGCAACCTGGCGTCGACACGCATGTCCTGAACGATCGCTACGAGCTCATCGAGCGTATCGGTGAGCCAAGCGGCATGGGCGAGGTGTGGCGTGGTTACGATTC
>JAGQUL010000059.1 GCA_020438525.1 Thermoleophilia bacterium
AGCGGATCGAGGCGGCGGTGATGGACATGTGGCGACCGTTCCGCGACGAGACCGCGAAGTGGTGCCCGAACGTCGCGATCGTGTTCGACCTGTTCCACGTACTGCAGAAGTACTCCAAGGACGTGATCGATCGCACCCGCGTGGACATCGCCAACCAGCTCCAGCACGACAAGCCCGCCCGCAAGATCGTGAAGGGCAGCAAATGGCTGCTGCTGCGCAGCCGCTCGAACCTCGACGAGCACGAGCGCGTCAATCTCGACGAGCTCCTCGCCGCCAACCACGACCTGATGACCGTGTACGTGATGGGCGAAGACATCCGCGAGCTATGGCAGCTACGCAACCAACGCAAAGCGCGCCAATTCTTCCGAGGCTGGCTCGCCCGGGCGCGAGCCAGCGGCATCGCCCAGCTCGCCCGCTTCGCCGAGATGCTCGAGAAGCATCTCGGCGGCATCCTCGCCCACTGCCGCTACCCCCTGAGCACCGGCTTCCTCGAAGGCATGAACAACAAGATCAAGGTGATGAAGCGCATGGCCTACGGCTACCGCGACCTCGACTACTTCTTCCTCAAGCTCCGAGCCGCATTCCCCGGAAATCCGCGCTGAGCCGAACTTTATGAACTGCTTGTCGATTTTCGTCGCGCGGCCGTAGCGGCGAATCACGATCCGCAGGTGGCTCGTCTCGTCGCGGACATGCTCGAACGCCAGGCATCGAGCTGTCTGCCCGTCTTGATCCCGCTCATCGAGAACTACGTGACGCGCGGCACGTTCGAGATGCGCGACGTGACCGACGATCCAGGCGAGCTGGCGGACAACGACTACGCGATCGGGAATCTGCCGGATCACGTCCGCGCGATCGGGCGTGACGTGATTGAGGCGGCGAAGCGCGTTCCTTTGGATGAGGATCCAAAGCTCGATCGATTCCTTGCCATCGTTGACGACGTGATGGCGGAAGCTGACGGTCCGCGCAAGGTCCTCGGGTTCTCGTTCTTTCTGAGGACACTTGCGTACCTCGAGCATCATCTTCGCGCGCGAGGGATTCGCGTTGCAACGATCTCGGGCAAGGTGCCCGACGACGAGCGCGAATCGCTTCGTGATCGATTTCGACTGCCCAACGACGATCCGCGGGCGCTCGACGTGCTTCTGTCGAGCGAAGTCGGTTGCGAAGGTCTTGATTACGAGTTCTGCAACCGGCTCATCAATTACGACCTGCCGTGGAATCCGATGCGTGTCGAGCAGCGCATTGGACGCATCGACAGGTACGGGCAGAAGTCACCGAGCGTCAAGATCTACAACTTCATCACCCCCGGCACCGTCGAGGAGCGGATCTTCTTCCGGTGCTTCGAGCGCCTGGGTGTGTTCCGAGAAACGGTGGGGGATCTCGACGGCATCCTCGGTGACCTCGTTCAGGAACTCGAGCGCACAGCGTTCAGCACGAAGCTGACTGCCGAACAGGCAGCTGAGGCAGCGCAGCAACTCGCGGACAACCAGCTGCGCCTCGTAGAGGAACAGCAGCGCCTCGAAGCTCACTCCGACGCGTTGATCGGGCTCGATACACGGGTGCTCGGCGAGGTCGATGACGTCGTGAAGCAGCACCGATTCGTCAGCGGCGACGAGTTGCAGGCGCTCGTGGCCTACTACTTCGCTGAGGTCGGCGCACCGAATGCACTGTCTGCCACCCCCGACGCGCCTGGGTGTGTCCGCCTGAAGCTCAACAAGGAACATCGGGCGCAGCTGCGCAAGGAGGTGGGGCGATTCTCGCGACGCGACCGCAGTACGGCGGAATTCGATCGATGGCTCGGCGGGAGCGAGAATGAGTGGGCCGTGACGTTTGATCAGACCGTCGCGGTCGACCAGCGCTCGATGCCGTTCATCACACCGGTTCACGTCCTCGCGCGCGTGGCGGTGGAGGAACTCGCTCGTCGCGCCCAACCGCTGGTGACTTCGTTCCGTGCAAGCTCGACATTGCCCGCTGGTCGCTACCTCTTCTCGCTGGAGGCATGGGAAACCATTGCCATTCGGCGAGAGTTGCGAGTCGTTCCGTTCGTCGTCGACACCGCATCTGGGGAGCGTTGTCCCGCGGTCGAGAACGAGTTGTTGGCTCTCCTTCGGCAAGCACGACCGCCACATGCTGAAGACGATGCGCGCGACGAGTCGTCGGCTGCACGCGCAGTCGATCGATTCGCCGCGGAACAGCGTCGACTTGAGCTCGACCTGGTCGCCGCTCGCAACGACGAATTGATCGATCGGCGTATCGCAAGCCTCACCGCCTTCCGTGATTCGCAGCTACGTCGCGCGGAAGTGCCTTCTGGCGATGGAGCGCACGAGCTCGTGGCGCGCATGAAGCGCGGTCAGCGCGAACGCATCGAGCAAGACTTCATCGACAAGACGCGTGAGCTGGAATCGCGCCGCGATACCGACATTGATCGACAGCCGCTGGCGATGGGTGTACTGGAGATCGAGCATGCCGGTTGATTACGACCAGATCCGAGAGGAGAACATTCGCTACTACGGCGAAGGTGATCGCCACCTGTTCTTCCTTCAGGAGCTCTACGACCGACGCACTCATTTCGTCTTTGAGCTGCTGCAGAACGCGGACGATGCTCGTGCGACTGAGATCGAGTTCGTCGTGCACGCCGATCGCCTCGACGTCGTGCACAACGGTCGTCTCTTCGATGAGGGCGACGTGCGCGCGATCTGCGGAATCGCCGAGAGCAACAAGGCCGACGAGGACGAGAAGATCGGCAGGTTCGGAATCGGCTTCAAGTCGGTCTACTCGTACACAGATTCTCCGGCGGTGCACTCGGGCGATGAGCACTTCAGGATCGAGAAATACGTCCGACCTGTTGCGACGCAAAGCCGCGCGATTCGCACGGGGATGACGACGCTGTTTTCGCTTCCCTTCAACAAGGACGCGATTTCGGCCGAGGACGCTGCCGCCGAGCTCAAGTCATTCTTTGCGGATCGCGCGCAGTTTCCCTCGACTGTGTTGCTGTTCCTTCGTCACGTCGAGGTGGTGTCATGGCGAACCGTCGGAGGTTCAGCAGGAAAGATCGAGGCTGCTTCGGAGCAGAGCGGTGACGATGGACGTCGGGTTCTGCTCAATCGTTCCGACTTCCGTGGGAGCGAGCACGAGGTCTGGTTGACGTTCTCCAAGAACCTCGGAGCACTCGGTTATCCCAAGCTGTCCGTGCAGACCGCGTTCCAGGTTGGCGAGCGAGACGGCTCGCCGGCAATCCTGCGGTTGGATCGATCGCCGTTGGCGGTGTTCTTCCCGACCGCTGTGGAGACCAATCTGGGCTTCCTCGTCCAAGGCCCATATCGGACCACTCCGGCTCGCGACAACCTCGTGCGAGATAGCGAGATCAACACTCGAATCCACGAGGAAGTCGCCGAGCTTGTCGTGCAGTCGGCGATCGGTCTTCGTAAGCGGGGATGGCTCGACACCGAGGCGCTCGAGTGCTTCCCGTTGCGACCGCAGGACTTCCCGGCGGAGAGCCCGTTCTCGGTGCTCTTCAGGACGTTTCGCGAGGCCGTTCGTCACGAGCCGCTCATACCGACCCATGGCGGCGGCTTCGGGCGAGGCGGACTGTTGCGTGTGTCACCGTCCGAACTGCTGCCCGACCTGTTCGACGGCGATCGCCTCGAAGCTCTGCTCGGCACGTTGGAGGAGTCCGGGACACGCTGGGTGCACACAGATGTGACACCTCGCCGACGACCGGACCTCCATGCGTACCTCACACGATCGATCGGCGACGACGTCCCGCTGGCTCCGGAGATGCGCGCCATCCAGATCGTCCGGCAGCTCGACAGCGATTTCATGGAGGCCCAGAGCATCGACTGGACGCTACGGCTCTATGAGTTCCTGGACAGCCAGAACGAAGTCGTGATTCGACAGACACTTGCTACGCGCGAGTGGGTTCGGTGCGAGGACGGAAAGTGTCGCGCGCCGTCGGTTGAGGACGAGCCTGCCGTTTGGCTGCCGCCGACCACCGGCGGTGATGTGACATATCCGATTGTGGCGCGCGCGCTCGCCCGCGATGCGACCGTGCGTCGTCTGATGGGCCGGTACGACGTCACGCCTCGTGATGAAGTCGATGACATTCTCGACACGGTCATCGCGTACTACCGGGAGCCAGACCTCCGGGATGAGATCACCGGCGCGGAGAACGTCGAGCATGTTCGCCGGTTCCTCGACGCGGTCGC
>JAGQUL010000060.1 GCA_020438525.1 Thermoleophilia bacterium
TCGGGGGCTAGCGATCCAGGTGCACGGCCGCTGCGCGGCGAAATTCGTCGGGCAGGTCTGGCTGCTCGAGCAGCCACGCGAGTGCGCGATCGCTGACTGGCTTGGCACGATTGCGGTCGACGACGCAGACAGAGGCTGACGTCATCCACTGGGTGCCATCGGGGTCGGGCGCTACGATCGGTGGCGCGAGCACGTATCCGGACTCGTGACCGTCCCACTTGATCTGGGACATCACGACGTCGTCGTGCCACGTGACAGGCGACGTTCCCGACCAGCCACACGAGCAGCGAGCAACGAGTTCCGTTCCCCGCGGGTCGTCGCGCTGCTCGGTCCACATCATGTGACCGAGAACGTTGATCAGTGCGCGCGGGACCGCGCGCTTCATCACACCCCGATCGGGTGCCAGACGGTCTTGAGCTCGACGAAGCGGGCGATCTCGTCGAGGGAGCCGACGTGGGTGCGGGCGAAGTCGCGGGGACGGGCGACGCGCTTGAGGTTGTCGGTCGCCTTGATCTCCATGTCCTTCGCGAACTCGGGGTCGACGCAGCCGGCCAGGTCGATCGCATTGACGTCCATGTGCGCGGCCAGGTGCGGCGCGATCTCGCAGGCGTCGCCGGTGAGGATGTTCACCACGCCACCGGGCACGTCGCTGGTGGCGAGCACCTCGGCGAACGAGATCGCCGACAGCGGATTCGTCTCACGGGCGACGACGACCACCGTGTTGCCTGCAACGATCGCCGGGGCGATGGTCGCGGCCAGGCCGCGCAGCGTCCAGTTCGCCGGATCGGGCGCCACGATCGCCACCACGCCGGTGGGCTCCGGGAGCGAGAAGTTGAAGTACGGTGCCGCGACCGGGTTCGAGGCACCGATCACCTGCGAGTACTTGTCGCTGAACCCGGCGTAGTAGATCCACGTCGCGATCGCGGCATCGACCTCGTTCTCCGCCGCCTTGGGCGTGGAGCCGGTCGCGACGAGCTCCTCGACGAACTGCGCACGCCGCCCGTCGAGCACCTCGGCGATCCGGTACAGCACCTGACCGCGGTTGTAGGCAGTCGCGCCGCTCCAGCCCTTCACGGCCTTGCGTGCAGCCACGACCGCCTCGCGCGCGTCCTTGCGCGAGGCGAGCGACGCGTTGGCGAGGAACTCGCCCTTCGCGTTCGTGACCTCGAACGACCGGCCGCTCTCGGAGCGCGGGAACTTGCCGCCGATGTAGAGCTTGTACGTCTTGGGCACGCCCATCCGCGTGGTGGCGGAGGAGGTGGTGGTGCGCTTCTTTGCCGTTGCCATGTCAGTCATCCTTGGTGTTCGTCAGTCGACGTGCAGGTACGGGGCCAGACCGTGCAGCCCACCCTCGCGGCCGTAGCCCGATTCCTTGTAGCCGCCGAACGGCGAGGTCGGGTCGAAGCGGTTGTAGGTGTTCGCCCACACCACGCCTGCGCGCAGCTTGTCGACCATGCTGAGGATCCGCGATCCCTTGTCGGTCCACACGCCCGCGCTCAAGCCGTAGGGCGTGTTGTTCGCCTTCTCGATCGCCTCCTCGGGCGTGCGGAACGTGAGCACGCTCAACACGGGGCCGAAGATCTCCTCCTGCGCCACCCGGTGCGACTGGCTCACGCCGGTCAGCAGCGTGGGGCGGAAGAAGTAGCCGCGCCTGGGCAGCTCGCAGCTGGGCTGCCACACGTCGGCACCCTCGTCGATGCCCGCGCCGACCAGCTCCGTGATCCGATCGAGCTGCTCCTTCGAGTTGATCGCGCCCACGTCGGTGTTCTTGTCGAGCGGGTCGCCGATCCGCAGCGTCTCCATCCGGCGACGCAGCTTCGCGAGCACCTGCTCGTACACGCTCTCCTGCACGAACAGCCGCGAGCCCGCACAGCACACGTGGCCCTGGTTGAAGTAGATGCCGTTCACGATACCCTCGACCGCCTGGTCGAGCGGCGCGTCCTCGAACACGATGTTCGCGGCCTTGCCGCCGAGCTCGAGCGTCACCGACTTGTGCGTTCCCGCACACGCCCGCGCGATCAGCTTGCCGACGCTCGTCGACCCGGTGAACGCCACCTTGTCCACGTCGGGATGCGACACCAGCGCCGCGCCCGTCTCGCCCGCGCCCGTCACGATGTTCACGACGCCCTTCGGCAGGCCCGCCTGCTCGAGCACCTCGCAGAACAGCAGCGCGCTCAGCGGCGTGGTCTCCGCCGGCTTGAGCACCACGGTGTTGCCCGCCGCCAGCGCCGGCGCGACCTTCCACGCCAGCATCA
>JAGQUL010000383.1 GCA_020438525.1 Thermoleophilia bacterium
CCGCGGTTTGCGTGCATACGTCCGCTCCGCGCGCGCGACATCCGGTCCGTGGGTGCACGATGCACCGCGCGCCGAATCGGTGGTGCACGCGCCGCGCGACGTGAACCCACGCGCCGCGCGACGTGGACCCTCGCGCCGCGCGACGTGGACCCGCGTCGTGGTATCGCGGCACCGATGTGACGGATCCGTTCGTGGTGGGCAGGAACGCCTCACACGAGCGCGAGCGCGCGCCCTGATTCGACAGCGCGGGGGACATGCGGCAGCATGACCGAACCCGGGCTCAAGGTCCGGGCGGCGAACGCCGAGACACCCCATCCGGGAAGGCAGTCCCGGGCGGCGGGTGCGAGACCACGGTCCCATCCGCCGAGAGCAACACAAAGGAGCACCGCAATGAGCCCCCTCGTTCCGTACGTCATCGAGCAGACCTCGCGTGGCGAGCGCTCCTTCGACATCTACTCGCGCCTGCTGAGCGAGCGCATCATCTTCATCGGCACGCCGATCGACGACCAGATCGCGAACCTCGCCGTGGCGCAGCTGCTGCACCTCGAGAGCGACGATCCGGAGAAGGACATCTCGATCTACATCAACTCGCCGGGTGGCTCCGTGTACGCGGGCCTCGCCATCTACGACACGATGCAGTACGTGAAGCCGGACATCCGCACGATCTGCTGCGGCATCGCGATGAGCATGGGCGCGTTCCTGCTCGCCGGCGGCACCAAGGGCAAGCGCCTCGCCACCGCCAACAGCCGGATCATGATCCACCAGGTCTCGAGCGGCTTCCAGGGCCAGGCCACCGACATCGAGATCCAGGCACGCGAGACGCTGCACCTGCGCAAGAAGCTCGACGAGATGCTCGCCGAGAACTCGGGCCAGCCCTACGAGAAGGTCGCCAAGGACACCGAGCGCGACTACTACATGAGCGGCATCGAGGCAGCCGAGTACGGCCTGATCGACAACGTGATCGGCAAGGTCGCGGACGCCGACAAGGAAAAGGCCAAGGAAGAAGACTGATCCAGGGCCGCTCGGAGCGAATTTTCCCGCTCCGAGCGGCTTCTGCGACCTTGCACGGGCAACAGTGCGGGGTTGCACTTCGATGAACTGGCCAATCCACGCTAAGGTTCGAGACGTTCACGGACGACAGAGGCAGCAATGGCACGTACATCAGATCAGGAACAGCTCCTCTGCAGCTTCTGTGGGAAGTCGCAGCGTCAGGTCAAGAAGCTCATCGCCGGACCTGGCGTGTACATCTGCGACGAATGCATCGAGCTCTGCAACGAGATCATCGACGAGGAGCTCACCGAGAAGACCTCGCTCGACCTCGACCATCTGCCCACGCCGGCAGACATCTACGAGACGCTGCAGGACTACGTGATCGGGCAGGAGGTCGCCAAGCGCTCCCTCTCCGTCGCGGTCTACAACCATTACAAGCGCGTCCAGATGGGACAGGCCGACAACGAGGTCGAGCTCTCCAAGAGCAACATCATGCTCCTGGGCCCGACCGGCTGCGGCAAGACGCTGCTCGCGCAGACGCTCGCCCGCATCCTCAACGTGCCGTTCGCGATCGCCGACGCCACCGCGCTCACCGAGGCGGGCTATGTCG
>JAGQUL010000061.1 GCA_020438525.1 Thermoleophilia bacterium
GTTCGGCTGCGGGCTGCCGCCGGCACCGCCGCCACTGCCTCCGTCGCCCACGAGCTCGCCTGACGGCGCAGCTCCTGCAGCGGGCGCGGGAGCGGCCGCGGGGGCGGGCGGTGACGCCGCCGCCAGGGGCTGGGGCTGCGTTGCGAGCGCCGAATCGCTTCCGGGGGCAAGCTGGAGCACGGCAACGCCCAGCCCGGTCGCCAGCGCGACGAGCAGCAGGATGCGCAGGATGTGATGGTCGAGCTGCTGCATGCTGATCACTCATTGGATCGGCACACCAACCAGCACCTTGAGCAGAACCGTCGCTCGGCCGGAAATAACGCAATTCCACGACGTACGTGGCACCACGATCCGATCGGCTCGCTACGCTGCGGTGGTGCAGCAGGGGGCGTCGACGATCCGCGTGGTGGTGGCCGATGATTCGGCGGTGATGCGTCGTGTGATCATCGAAGCGCTGCGTGGCGACGAGCGGGTCGAGGTCGTGGCGGAGGCGGCCGACGGCGACGAGGCGATCGCGCGCTGCGGCGAGACGTCGCCTGACGTGCTCACGCTCGACCTGTCGATGCCCAACACCACGGGACTCGACGTGCTCGACCACCTGCGCCGCGCCGGGTCGAGCGTCCGGGTCGTCGTCGTGTCGTCGTTCTCGCCGTCGCTCGTGGAGCGTGCGCTCGACGTGCTCGATGCAGGCGCTACCGACCTGGTCGCAAAGCCGAAGATCGGCGATGGCTTCTCCCGGTTCGCCGAGCAGGTCCGAAGCGCGGTCGCGGCTGCAGCCAAGGGGCACCGCAGCGACGGGCCTGCGCAGCCGGCGCGGATCCCCGTTCCTCGAACGATGCGTTCGTCCGCCGGCGATTCGCGAATCCTGGTGATCGCATCGAGCACCGGCGGTCCGCGCGCGCTCGGTGACGTGGTGCCCGCGCTCGGGTCGTCGATCGGAGCCGGCGGCGTGGTCGTGCAGCACATGCCCGAAGGATTCACCGCGCCGCTCGCCCGACGTCTCGACGCCAGTGCCCAGCTCAGCGTTCGCGAGGCCCGCACCGGCGATACGCTCGAGCCCGGTTCGCTGCTGGTCGCGCCCGCCGGACACCACCTGCGCTACGACCACGGCACGCTTCGGCTCGACGACTCCGATCCGGTCGGCGGGCTTCGCCCCCGCGCCGACCTGACGATCAGCGATCTGGCACGCGACGCCGGCGCTCGCGTAGTGCTGCTGGTGCTGACCGGCATGGGCAGCGATGCGCTCGACGGCGCACGTCGCGTTTGCGAGGCGGGTGGAATCGTGATCGCGCAGGACGAATCGGACTGCGTCGTGTACGGGATGCCCCGCAACGTGATCGAGCACGACCTTGCCGACGCCGTGGGGACGCTCCCCGAGATTCCCGTGCTGGTCGAGCGCGCGCTCGCTACGCCGGTGTCGAGCTGACCGCTCGATCGTCGTGACGCGCGGCGACGATCGCAGCTGCGGCGTCGCGCACGCGGCGGACATCGATCACGCCTCGACCGGTCCGCACGTCGGGGCCCGGCACGTCCACGTCGCGGACGAGCAGCGGCAGGACGCGCCGCACCTCGTCCAGGTCGGGGGCCGCGCCGCCCTGGTCGCGCACCGCCTGCACGAGCAGCGCCACTGCGGCAGCTGCGATCGGTGCGGCGGCGCTCGTTCCTGCGAAGCCGCCGCCATCCTGCCCGGTGGTGTCGACGAGTCCGCCACCGAGCGCCGTCGAGCGGATGTCCACGACCGGCGCCGACAGGTCGGGCGCGACGTCGCTGCGTCGCGGCGACGGGCCGACGCTGGCCGACGGGTGCCAGCGCAGCGCGCGATCCACGCCGCCGACCGAGAGCACGTCCGGCAGCTGAGCCGGGACCGAGATCGTGCCGCCGGCGCTGCCGGCGCCGTCGTTTCCTGCGGCCGCCACCACGACCACGCCCGCCGCGGCCATCGTGGCCATCACCTGGTCGTAGTCGCGCGCCGGCACGCCCGGCGCATCGAGGATGCCCCAGCTCGTCACGGCGACGTCCGCCCCGGGCGATCCGTCCGGCGGCGCGAGCGAGTCCTGCAGCGCGCGGATTGCGTTCACTCGCTGGCTGCGTCGCGCGCGATCGTCGAAGCCTCGATGGTCGGTGAATTCGGCGCCGTAGGTGCGCGACGACATGAGCTCGACGCCCGGTGCCATGCCGGTGCGGCGTCCGGCGACGAGACCCGCCACGAAGGTGCCGTGGGCGCTCGCGATGGTGCCGCCGAACCGGTCCTGGATGCTGCCGCGGCGTACGGCCGCGGCCAGGTCGCCATGGTCGGCGTCGACTCCGGAGTCGACGATCGCGACTCGGACGCCTCGACCGTCGAGGCCGTCGGCGTGCGCCGCATCGAAGCCGAGGTCGGAGCTGAACCACTGCGCTGCCACAGGCGTCGACCCCGACGTCGAACCTGCTCGCGTCCGCGCGACGTTGCTGGTCGCTCCACCGCCGGGCAGGCGCGTCGGGTCGAGTTCGCGCGCGTCGGCAGCGGCGAGCGCTGCGCGCGCCGAGTCGAGGCGGTCGGCGGGGACGTCCACGTCGACGACCATGGCTGCGTCCGCCCAGAGCAGCTCGCGGACGCCGAGCCGGGCATCGGTCACGCCGCGTGCGGTGAGTGCCGATCCCAGCGCCGCGAGCGCGGCCGCAGCGCCATCCGAGGTGCTGGCGCGCATTCGCTCCACGACGGCTGCGCGACGGGATTGGCTCGGTCGTCGTGCTCGCAGGTCGCCCAGGTCCGGGGCCGGCGCGGCACGCATCCACACCACGATCCGCGTGGCAGCACTCGATGATCGAGGCTCGACGGCGCGTGCTGGGTACGGGGGAGCGATTCGCACCGCGTGATCGTGACGGATCGACGCGACGCGTGCGGCAGGAATGCTGCTAGAGCAGCACCTTCTCGACGGCCTCGAGCACGCGCTCGGGCTTCACCGGCTTGAGGATGTAGTCCTTCGCGCCCGCCTGCAGTGCCTCGAGCACCTTCGGCTTCTCCTTGAGCGCCGAGCACATGATCACCTTGGCACCGGGATCCTCGGTGAGGATCTCGCGCAGCGCGGCGATTCCGTCCTTCTCGGGCATCGTGATGTCGAGCGTGGTCACGTCCGGCTTGAGCTCGCGGTACTGCGCGACCGCCTCGACCCCGTTGGACGCCTCGCCGACCACCTCGTGCCCGTGCTGCTTGAGCAGGTCACCGATGATGTGTCGGATGAACATCGCGTCGTCGACTACCAGCACTCGTGCCATGTATTGCTCCTCGTTCGACTGCGACCATTCCCGGCCGCACCGATTCCCAGACCCGCCCTATGCGGCGAGCCGGTCCCCTGCAACTGTCGTGGTCTGGTCGGACCACAATTCCTGTTCGGTCGCTCCCACGACCCTGACCGTCACCCGCACGCCGCGGTCTGCGGTGACGCGAACCGTGCGCCCCTTGGATCCGCCGACGTCCTCGCTCACGATCCGGATGCCGGCAGCCTGGAGCGCCGCCCGGACCGCTTCGATGTTGCGCTCCCCCACGTCGTTTCCGGGTCGCGCTCCGAACATCTGTGCGCCGCCCGCCACCACGGCCACGAGCCGCCGCACCGTTCCGGCGCCGCCGAGCTCGCGAACCCGTCGAACGAGCTCGGGGATCGCCACGTCGGCGTACGTCCCCGGTCCGGCCTCCTTCCGCGCTCCGCCGGGCGGAAGCTCGGGAAGGAACACGTGCGCGAGCGCGCACGCTCCGGTGTCGGTGTCGACGATCGTGACCCCGGCGCAGCTTCCCAGTCCGACCGCCACGAGGCGGTCGGGCGAACCGGGCGCCAGCGCGTGCAGGTCGCCGATGCGAACCGCCACGTCCTGTCCGGATCGGTCGTTCACGCTACTCCCAGCCGCTGGAGCAGTTGCTCGATCCCGTCGTCGAACGGCACGAACAGCACGCTCATCTCCGCGTCTGCGTCGTTGACGCCGATCGTCGAGTCGATCAACAGCACGTTGCCGATGTCGCGCGTCGTGGCCGCGACCAGCGACGACATGATCGAGCCGAGCATGTCGCTGATCACGTCCGGAGGGTGCACCTCGAACGAGATGCCGCTCATCTCCGCGAGCACGTTCGCGTAGGCGCATGCCAGCACGTTGCCGACTTCCTGGAGCACCGAGCGCCCCATGTCGGAATCGGCATCGATGCCGAGCAGCATGCACAGGTTCGCGGCCTGCGCTGGCGAGAACATCGCGACGAGCATCGCCTCGACGTCACCGCCGACCCGGATCGCCACCGCGCTCATCTCGCTCTCGGCCCCGCCGAGCAGCGTGATGGCTTCCTCGATCTCGGTCACCACCGCGCGCGGCACCGAGATCTCGAACGAGTGCCCGAGCATCTCGGACAGGTCACCGGCGGCATGCCCGGATCCCGTGTTCGCCACCTCACGCAGCGCGTCGATCTGCAGTTCGGTGTATTCCGCCATCTGCACCGCCCCCTTCCTGATTCTCCACTGACGCAGCCGTCGCGCTCGCTGCGGCAACCTTCATTGCGCCACCGTCGACGAGGTAGTCGCAGTCGACGATCAGCACGACCGAGCCGTCTCCCTGCACGGCAGCGCCCATGAACGCCTCCTCGCGACCCATCGCCGGTGGCAGCGGCTTGGTCACGGCCTCATGCTCGCCGACGAGGCCACGCACCGCAAGCACGACACGACGCCCACCGGCACCCTGCACGATCACGCCGAACGTCGGGTCGTCGTCGGCGCCGTAGCCGACGGCCGCGCCGAGGTCCAGCTCGCCGATCACGTCGCCGTCGAGCCGGATCATCCGCTGCGTCCCGCCGAGGTCGGCACGCGGGTAGTCGACGATGCGGATCGTTCGTTCGATGCGGTCGATCGGAATCGCCACCTCGCTCATCCCCGCCTTGACCACGAGCACGGTCATGACCGCGAGCGTGAGCGGGATGCGGATCCGCGCGACGGAGCCCTGGCCGAGCGTCGACTCGATCTCGACGTCGCCACCCCACTCGCGGCACATCGCTCGAACCGCGTCCATGCCCACGCCGCGTCCGCTCACGTCGGTCGCGACCTCAGCGGTCGAGAAGCCAGGTCGGAACAGCAGCTCGACCACGCCTGCGTCGTCGAGCGCGATCGCCTCTTCGCGCGTGACGATCCCACGCTCGATCGCACGGGCGCGCACGCGTTCGGGGTCCACGCCACGACCATCGTCCCTGACGCTGATCACGACGTTGCCACCCTCGTGGTGCGCGGAGATGCCGAGCGTCGCCATGCGCGGCTTGCCGGCGGCCTCGCGCTCGTCGGGTGATTCGATGCCGTGGTCGAGGCCGTTGCGCACGAGGTGCACGAGCGGCTCGCCGAGCGCGTCGACGACCGACCGGTCGATCTCGGTCTCGGCACCGGTGATCTGCAGGTCGACGTCCTTCGACAGCTTCGCGGACAGGTCCCGAACGAGTCGCGGCATGCGCATCAGCGCCGACTCGACCGGCACCATGCGCATGCGCATGACCTCGGCCTGCAGCGACTGGGTCGCCCGTCGAAGCTCCTGGATCGCCTCGTTCGCGGAGTCGAGGTTGCGGTCACGCAGGCAGCGCTCGACCGCGCTGCGATGCACGACGACCTCACCCATCTGGTGCATCAGGGAGTCGAGCCGATCCGCATCGACGCGAACGGTGCCGCTCTTGCGCTGCTTGACCGTGCTGCCGCCACGTGCGGGAGCCGGGTCGGGAGTTGCCGCCGTCGCGGCCGGCACCGGTACGGGCCCTGCGGGCTCGGGCGATGCCTGCTCGGCGACCGTCTCGATCTCGGGCCGTGCGATCGGCTCCGCGATCGGACCGGTGCTGGCGGCGCTGTCGCTGCCGCGCTCGACCGTTGCATCGCCGTACGCGGTCACGCTGACGCCGTCGAGCTCCGGGATCTTCATGAGCGCGTCGCGAATCTCGTCGGCAAGGCCGTCGTGCTCGCGCACGACGAGCATGTCGACCGTCGGCCGCTCCCACGTGTCGAGGTCCTCGGCAGACGGCAGCGACCAGATCGGCTCGGTTGCGGCCTCCACCGCGCTGAATGCCATGAACGCGCGGATCGATGCTGCATCGCTGGCCGCGACGATGTCCACGTGCACGTGGAGCATCTCGATGCCGTCCGGGAGCGAGTCGAGCGGTGGCAGCACGCTCGCTGCGTCTCGGGGTGCCGGCTCGTCGTCGCTCGCCTGCGCGGTGGCCGCGTCGACCACCGGTGCAGCTGCGACCGCGACCGGACCGGCGTGTCCGAGCGCCTTGAGCTGGGCTACCAGGCCGGTCGGATCGATGTCCTCGGCGCCGTCCTGCTCGATCGAATCCACTGCGTGCTCGAGCATGTCGAGGCATCCGAGCAGCGCGGTGATGAGCTGCTGGTCGACGCCCCGTCCGCCGGAGCGAACGATGTCGAGCAGGTGCTCCATCTCGTGCGTGAGCCCGGCCATCTGCTCGAAGCCCATCGTGGACGAGATGCCCTTGAACGAGTGGGCGACGCGGAAGATCTCGTCGATCGTCGCGGCGGGATCGTCGGAGCGTTCGAGCTCGACGATCGAGAGGTTGAGCGATTCGAGCAGCTCGCGGCACTCGGCCACGAACACGCCCATGTATTGGCCCATGTCCATCAGGCGTTCCCCTCCTGGGTGCGGCGGAACACGAACGGTCCTGCAGGCTCGAGCCCCAGGTCCGCGAGCGGCTGCGCGATGCGCTCGGTCGAGCCGATCATCAGGTAGCCGCCGGGACGAAGCGATCGCGCGAGCATCTCGTGCACCGCGGAACGCGCCTCCGGAGTGAAGTAGATCACCACGTTGCGGCAGAGCACGAGGTCGTAGCTACCCGGCGGTGGCGTGATCGTGAGCAGGTCCTCGCGCGCGAAGTCGACCGCGTCGAGCAGCGGACGCGATGCGCGCCAGCCACCGTGGTCGGTCTGCTCGAACTGTCGGGCAAGCACTGCGGGATCGGCGGTCCGTGCATCCTCGGCGGTGAACTCGCCGCGTCCGGCGGCGGCGAGGATGCGGCGATCGATGTCGCTCGCGTGGATGTTCAGTCGGGTGCCGGGCGCGGTCTCGCGCACGGTCGCGGCGAGCGAGTACGCCTCCGCGCCGAACGAGCATCCGGCGCTCCATGCGCGGATGCTGCCGCGGGCCGCGAGCTCGGGCACGATGTCCTTCGCGAGGCGCTCCCACTGCTCCGGGTTGCGGAACAGCTGCGACACGTTGATCGTGATCCGGTCGAGGAGCGCATCGAGCTCCTGTGGATCTGCCTGCACGACGCGCTGGTAGTCGTCGAGCGTGTCGCAACCGACGCGCTGCGCGAACGACCGGATCCGACGCTCCATCTGGCGCCGCTTGTATTGGTGCAGGTCGATGTCGGCGATCCGCCGCATGAAGTCGGCGAATCGCTCGTAGTCGAGCGCGGGCAGCGGTGCGCCCGCGTCATGGGACGGCAGCGCGCTCACGCAGCCTGCGCCTGGATGCCCGCGTTGGAATCGAGCGAGAGCAGCTCTGCCGCATCGAGCAGCATGATCAGCCGCTCGTCGACCGTCACCACCGACTCGATGTAGCTCGATCCGGCACCGACCGGGGCCGGCTGGACCTGCTCGGCGTCGATCGTGCGTACCTCGTCGACGCTCGTCACGACCGCGCCGATCGTGCTGGGGCCGTCCTCGAGCACCAGGATCTTCGCCGCCTTGGGATCGATCGCAGCCGTTGCACGACCGAGCCGTGCACCGAGCTCGATGATCGGAACGATGCTGCCGCGCAGGTTGATCACGCCCCGCATCCACTCGAGCGACGACGAGGTCGGCTGCGGCTGCGTGTAGCGGATGATCTCCTTCACGGCCTCGATGCGAAAGGCGTACTCGACGCCATCGATCGTGAACGCCACGATCTGCAACGTGGATTCAGACGAGTCCTGCATGACGAAATGGCTCCCTGCGGTGCGTATGGGCGATGCGCGGGCGCAGCGAACGCGCGCTGCACGCACTGCGCATCGGCAGGGAGCCGCAGGATCTGAAGAGCGAATCGACGCTCGAATTGCGTCGATCCCCGGAGGATCGATCAGAGCGCGCGCATCACGCCGGTGACGACCCCGGCGATGCGGCACTGCTCGGGAACGATCGGCTCGTACGCCGGGTTCTCGCTGTGCAGCTCGATCCGCCCGTCGCGGCGCTGCAGGCGCTTGCAGGTGGCATCCTCGTCGTCGCCGACCAGCGCCACGACCAGCTCCCCGTTCGCGGCCTCCGGCTGGGCTCGCACCACGACCCAGTCGCCGTCGAGGATCCCGGCGCCCTCCATGCTGTCGCCGCGCACCTTGAGCAGGAACGACTCGCCCGCGCGCGTGAGCTGGCGGGGAACGGGAACGTACTGCTCGACGTGCTCCTCGGCCAGGATCGGTGCGCCCGCGGCCACGCGCCCGACCAGCGGCACCGCGACGCTCGCATCCACGTCGAGCTCCGCACCGGATGCGTGCCCCGTACCGTTGCCTGCGCCGATCGAGCCGCTGGCGGCCTCCTCGACGCCCGCGGCGACCGCGTTCGGCCCCCACTTGAGCGCCCGCGGCTTGGTGGGGTCGCGCTCGATGATCCCCGCACGCTCGAGCGCCGCGAGGTGCGAGTGCACCGTCGAGCTCGACGCCATGCCGAGCACTTCGCCGATCTCGCGCACGGTGGGTGGATACCCGTGCTCTGCGGTGTGCCTGCGCAGCACGTCGAGCACTGCCTGCTGGCGGTCGGTAAGCGAGGGAGTGAGCACCGTTGAATCGAACATATGTTCCCGATGGTACCCGATCGGGCCGGATGCTATCCTTCCCGTTGCCCGGTCCCGCCCTGCGCGGGACCGTCGCATCCCTCGCGCACGTGGCGGAATTGGTAGACGCGCCAGGTTGAGGGCCTGGTGACCTTCACGGGTCGTGGTGGTTCGAGTCCACTCGTGCGCATCGCTCGCAGCGGCGCCCTTCGGGGCGCCGTTGTGCGTCTGTGCGTGATCCCGGTGCCGGCAGGACACCAAGTTCGGAACCCGAACCTGTGGTCATGACGACCCCGCACGGTACCGACGCAGCTCCCGATTCCACCGGCCCCGGCTCCGGCCCGATCCCGATCGCATGGTTCTCCTGGGCCGCAGCAGCTACCGGGCTTGCCGCGCTCGCGGCCAATGCGATCAGCCTCGTGTCCCATTGGAGCGAGGATTCCCAAGCGCCGTCGTCGGTCGACGGCATCGACCGCGTCACCGCTGCGCTCGCGACCTTGTCGGGCGCGACGGTTGCACTGCTCATCGTCGGGGTGGTCGCCGATCGGGGCAGCTCGCGCCGCTGGGCGCTGATCGGTGCTGCCGCGTACGCCCTCTCATACGTGTTTCGCGCGGCGCTCGAGCAGCGTTCGTTCTCACTGCTCGGCTGACGTACCGCTTCCGGCGCTGCCTGCATCGCTCGGCCGGATCGGCGGCTTGGTGCCCGCATCCTTCGCGGCCGCACGCTCGGCGCGGATCTCCTCCATGATCTTCGCCGGCGTGATCGTGCCCGGGGCGCCCTCCGGCCCGGGGAACCAGCACGCCATCTGGTGACCGGGGTCGCCGTCCTTCATCTCCAGCGGCGGCATCTGCTGCTTGCAGATGTCCTGCATCTTCCAGCAGCGCTCGTGGAACGGGCAGCCGGGCGGCGGGTTCTGCGGGCTCGGCACGTCGCCCTGCAGGATGATCCGGTCCTTGCGCCGTGCCACCTCGGGATCGGCGACCGGGATCGAGCTGAGCAGCGCCTGCGTGTACGGATGCTGGGGATCGGCGTAGAGCTTCTCCGCCTCGGCGAGCTCCACCACCTTGCCCAGATACATCACCGCGACGCGATCGCTCACGTGCTTCACGACCGCGAGGTCGTGCGCGATGAACATGTACGTGAGGTCGAACTCCTTCTGCAGGTCCTCCAGGAGGTTCATCACCTGCGCCTGGATCGACACGTCGAGCGCGGAGACCGGCTCGTCGCAGATGATCAGCTTGGGCTGCAACGCCAAGGCTCGCGCGATGCCGATGCGCTGTCGCTGGCCGCCCGAGAACTCGTGCGGATAGCGATTCGTGAACGCCGGGTTGAGGCCGACGATGTCGAGCAGCTCCTTGACCCGGGCCGTCCGCGAGTTCTTGTCGCCGATCGAGTGGATCACGAGCGGCTCCGCGATGATGTTGCCGACCGTCATGCGCGGGTTGAGCGACGCGTATGGATCCTGGAACACGATCTGCAGGTCGCGACGAACAGCGCGCAGCTGCTGGTTGTTGAGGGTCGTGAGCTCCTGCCCCTCGAACACGACGCTGCCCGACGTGGGCTTGTGCAGCTGCAGGATCGCGCGGCCGGTCGTGGACTTGCCACAGCCCGACTCGCCCACGACTCCGAGCGTCTCGCCCGGCCACAGGTCGAAGCTCACGTCGTCGACGGCCTTCACGTCGCCGACGTGCTTGGCGAAGATCGCGCCCTTCTTGATCGGGAAGTACTTCTTCAGGTTGCGCACCTGCAGGATCGGCGGTGCCGAGTAGTCGGGACCGTCGCGATGCTCCTGGGCCTGCGCGGTGGGAACTCCTCCGGGCGTGGTGGTCATGCCATGCCTCCCTGGCGGCGGGGAACGAGCCCGAGCTCGGCGCGCTCGATGGCGGGGTGCCAGCACGCGCCGGTGTGCTCGGCGTCGCCGTCGATCGGTGCGATCATCGGCGGGAACCGCTCGGTGCAGATCGCGGTGCGGTACTTGCAGCGCGGGTTGAAGCGGCAGCCCTGCGGCGGGTTGATCAGGTCGGGCGGCAGGCCGGGGATCGACTCGAGCCGCTCGGCAACGCCCGGGTCCTCGTCGAGCGCGGGCAGCGAGCCGAGCAGCGCCTCCGTGTAGGGGTGTTGCGGGTGATCGAAGATCTCGTCGGTGGGCGCGTGCTCGATGATCCGGCCCGCGTACATCACCGCGACGCGGTCGGCGACCTCGGCCACCACGCCCATGTCATGGGTGATCATGATCAGCGCCATGCCGTAATCCTCCTGCAGCTTCAGCAGCAGGTCGAGGATCTGTTTCTGGATGGTCACATCCAGCGCGGTGGTGGGCTCATCCGCGATCAGCAGGCGGGGATTTGTGGCAATCGCCATGGCGATCATCA
>JAGQUL010000384.1 GCA_020438525.1 Thermoleophilia bacterium
GATGTTGCCTTCCTGGATGAGGTCGAGCAGCGGCACGCCGTTGCCCTGGTAGCGGCGCGCGATCGAGATCACCAGGCGCAGGTTGCACTCGACGAGCCGCGCCTTGGCTGCCTCGTCGCCGCGATCCTTGCGCCGGGCGAGCTCGAGCTCCTCGGCATGGGTCAGCAGCGGACCATCGTCGAGCTGCCCCACGTACGTACGCAGCAGGTCGATCGACCCGGAGTCGCTGCCCCAGGCGGTGTCGGCCTGCACGGGTCGAAGCACCGCTGCCGTGTCGGCTGCGGTCGTCTCCACGCCGTCGACATCGTCGTCGGGAGTCGGCTGGATGTCCTGGTCGGTAGCGGTCATTGCTGCTTTCCACGAGAGCCGGCACGGATCTGTTGCCGGGTCGAAAGGGTTGTCTCCGCCTGCGCCTGCTTTCACACCCCGGATCGGCTCGAATCCGGTGGCGTCAGGCCCGCGTGTCGATGTGCGGCCGATCCGGTCGCACCTCGTCGTCGGGGTGGCGACCGTGGTCGTCGTAGGCACGTGGGTCACGGATCGGCGTAGCAGGTCGTCGCTGCTCGTCGGACTGGTCGTCGTCGCTGCCAGCGTGGGGCTGCCGGCGTTCGCCCGGATCCTGCTCCTCGCGACGTCGGCGTCGCTCGACGCGATCGAGGATGCTGGTCCGGTCCACGTAGACGCTGCCGGCGAGCGGCCCAATGGGGCGGATCGGCTCGGATGGCGTCATCGTCCGTCAGCTCCTCGCTACGCAGCCTGTGGTGGCTGGTGTGCCTCTGTCGGGATGTATCCGGGAACGGCCTGGCTGAGCGGATCGTCGGGGTCCACGAGCGCAAGCTCCTCAGCGCGCCCTGCGGCCTCCTGCTGGCGCAGCCGCTCGCGGTAGTAGGCCTCGATCCTGCGAGCGCGCTCGCGCTCCTTCTCCTCCAGCTCCTGCCGGGCGTGCTTGACCTCGACGTCGTACATCTCGCCGAACACGAACAGGCCGGCGGCCCAGGCGAAGAAGTACGTCACGATCGCGGCGATGATGCCCCGGACGGTCGCGCCCTCCCAGCCGTTGCCCGCGCCGTAGGTGACGAGGAACACGAACAGGAAGGCGAGCATCGACGAGAACGTGCGCAGCATCTGGAGCCGGCCGAGCCATCGCTCGAACGACGGTGGCGTGAACTCGATCTCGCCGTCCTGCTCGATGATGCGCCGGACGTGCTCTGGAAGCTCTGTGTATTCGGCAGTCTGTGGATTCATCGGTTCATGACCTTCTTGCGTCCCGCGAGTTCACGCTGTCGGAAGAAGAGGAAGCGGATGATGCGCTCGCGATCGGTGATCGCCATGCGCTCGAAGCTGCACGCCACGATGTACTGGTCGGGGCGCTCGGGATCCGGATGCGCGTGCACGACCTTGGCGCGGCTCGTGATGTCGCCACCATGCTCGGGCAGGTAGAACGTCACGACGAGCTTGTCGCCCGAGGCGAGCTTGACTGGAGCGCGGAAGCTCACGCCGCCGCCGCTGATGTTGCGGGTGAGCGCCTTGATCCGCTCACCGGTCAGGCGCGGCGAGTCGGCGGGCTCGTCGTCCTGCTTGCCCGAGTGCTGCTCGACGCGTGCGTGCAGCAGCAGCGACACGTCGACGCGTACGTGGTTGCGGCGCTGCGCGCGGTGCACGTCGCCACCACGATCGATCTCGAGGATCGTCTCGCCGTCGCGCTCGTAGACCGTTCGGACGCTCGTCTTGAGGCACCAGTAGCCGCCGCCCTGGGTGTACCACAGGCGCATCGCGGCACCTTCGCGCATGTCGAGCACCTCACCCTCGAACTCGGGGGCGCTGATCCTCAGCGTGTCGGCGGTCTCCTCCACGAGCCGGCTGAAGTACTGCGCGGCACCACCGCGATCGCCAAGGGCGACCTCGAGGCGCTGGTTGAGGCGTGGAAGCGGCGTTGCGGGGCTGGTGGCAGGCACGGTGCGTGTCGTCCTCGTCGTGTGTCGGTCAGTGCTTCGGTTCGGTCTGCAGGATGCGGTCGGTGATCTCGCGCGAGCTGGCCGCGCGCAGGTCCTCGGGCACGGTCGGACCGTCGGACAGGTATGTCATCGGCAGGCCGAGCCGGAAACCAAAGTTCAGGATCTCGCCGACGTAGCGGCTTTCGTCGATGCGGGTCACGACCAGGCGGTTCGCGCCGATCGGCCGGAACGTGTCGACGATCGAACGAGCTTCGCGTCCGCTCGTCGCGAGCGGCACCACGACGTGGATGTCGTCGGTTCCGATCGCGAGCAGGCACGACTGCACGAGCCCGCGAACGTCGGGATCGAGGTAGGTGCTCGCGGGGGTGTCGACGAGCACCACGTCGTGCTCGGCGAACGCGTCCATCGCGTCCATGGCCTGCGACGGCGAGATCGCGTAGCGGATCTCGGCCTGCAGGTCGGCGAACGCGGGTTCGGCCATCACCGGCACACCCGGCTGGGCGTTCACGATCGACAGCACGCCGACTTTCATGCCGGTCTGGGCGTAGCGCGTGGCGACCTTTGCGATCACGGAGGTGCGTCCGGAGTGCGCCGGGCCGACGAACGCGGCTCGGTGTGCGCGACCGAGCAGCGGGAATCCGGTGTGCACCGGGATCAGCTCCTCGATCACGGCGCGCATGACCTGCTCGACGTCCTGGTCGCCGCCGAACGGCAGGCGGTGACGGACCGCGGCGTCGACGATGATCTCCACCACGTCCGCGTCCACGCCCACTGCACGAAGCTGGGCGATGATCGGATCGAGCTGCTCGTCGAGCTGCTCGATCACCGATCGGGCACGCAGCTGGTCGACGTCGAGGTCCTGCGAGCGTCGCGTCGCATCGACGGCCTGTCGGAGCGCGGCGATCTCGGACAGGTCGATCCCCTCGATCGCGGCGCCGAGCGCATCGGCGAGCTGCGAATCGGTGCTGCGCGGCATCGCGAGATCGGTGCGCAGCGCATGGTCGACGGTGATCGCGGCCTGATCGGCGCTCGGCACGGCCTGCGGCACGAAGCCTTGGGACGATTCCGGCGCCACGGTCGCGGCGAACGTGGTGGTGGCAGGCGGCGCGGTCTGCGGCAGGGCCTGCGGCGGAGCGTAGGTTCCCATCGACGACGCCTGCTCCACGCGCTCGGTCGCGTGCCGCACGTTCTCGTGCGTCCGCGCTGCGAGCTCGCGCGCCTGGGCCATCGGATCGGGCATCGGCGCGGCCGCTGCGGCAGGCGCTGCGGCCGGCGGCTGCTCGGGTGCCGCAGCTCGCGGCGGAACGGGAATCGTGGCGGCGGCCGTGGGCACGTCGAGCTCGGCGAAGCTGCCGGCTGCTGCGGCGTGCTCGAGCACGCGTCCGTACTCCTGTGCGAGCTCGGCGTCCTGCGACGGGTCCCACTCGTCGGTCACGTCGATGCCGCCGCGGCGACCCATCTTCATGGCAGAGCGAAAGCGCTCCGCGAGCGCGTCCTGGTCGTCGTCGCCCGTCGTGGACGACGTGGAATCGCCCGAGTGCTCGCCCATCATGCGGTCCTCGAGGTCGACGAGCTCGTCGTCGGACGGCATCGAGTCGGCTGCGGTGACCTCGATCACCTTCGTGCCGAAGAAGCCTGCTACGCCACCCTGGACCTTCTGGCGCTGGCCGATGACCACCGCGTCGGGACCGAGTTCCTCCCGAATCATCGGCAGGACCTCTTCGAGGGTGCGACCCTGGAACGTCTTGATCCTCACGCGTTCACCATCCCGGCATCGCCTGCGACTGCACCGTCACCGCCATCGAGCGAGACACGTGCGACCATCTGGATGTCCACGTCCCGCTGGATCTCGTTGTACGAGACCACCGCGAGGCGCGGCAGCACGGGCTCGCTCACCTGCTTGAGGTGACGACGAACCTTTGCCGAACACAGCACCACAGGCGCCATGCCTTGCTGGTGTACCCGTGTGTATTCACCCTGTAACGCGGTCAACACTGCGTTCACGGTGCCCGGATCGAGGTTTAGATATGAGCCGTCGCCCGTCTGCACGACCGCATCGCCGAGCATCGCCTCGAGCGGACCGTCGAGCGTGATCGCGTACAGGACGTTGCCGGGAGCGAGGTACGGGCGCAGGATCGATCGGGCGAGCGCCTGTCGGCAGTAGTCGGCGAGCAGGCCGATGTCCTTGGTGAGGCGTCCCTTGTCGGCGAGCGTCTCCACGATCGTGGCGAGGTCGCGGATGCCGACGCCCTCGGCGAGCAGCGCCTGCAGCACGCGGTGCACCTCGCCGAGCGCGAGCACGTCGGGAACGAGCTCCTCCACGGCTGCCGGGTAGCGCTCCTTGAGCGCGTCGAGCAGGCCGCGCACGTCCTGGCGGGTGAGCAGGTCGGCGGCGTGCTGGCGGATCGTCTCGGTCAGGTGCGTGACGATGATCGATGCGGGATCGACCACGGTGTAGCCCATCGCCTCCGCGCGCTCCTTCACGGCGGCGGGAATCCAGAGTGCGGGCAGGCCGAACGCGGGCTCGGTGGTGGGCGTGCCCTCGAGGCCGGGCTCGGCGTCGCCGGGGTTCATCGCCATCCAGCAGCCGGGCAGCAGCGAGCCCACCACGACCTGGGCGCCCTTGATCTTGAAGGCATACTCGTGCGAGGCGAGCTGCACGTTGTCGCGCAGGCGGATCGGGGCGAGCACCATGCCGAGGTCGAGCGCGACCTGGCGGCGGATCATGCTGACGCGCTTGAGCAGGTCGCCGTCCTGCTCCTCGTCGACGAGGCTGATCAGGCCGTAGCCGATCTCCAGCTCGAGCACGTCGAGCGGCAGCAGGCCCTTGACGTTCTCGATGGTGGGCGCGCCGTCGTCGGGCTCCGGCTCCATCGCGGCGACCTGCGCGGCGAGCGCGTCGCGCTCCTGGACGCGGCGCAGGATCGTGCCGACGGTGAAGAGCAGGATCGCGAGCCCGATGAACGGCACCTTCGGCAGGCCCGGGAGCAGCCCGAGCACGAAGAGCACGCCCGACACGATGAGGATCGCCTTCGGGTAGCGGGTGAACTGCACGGCGAGGTCGCCGCCCAGGTTGCCGTCGCTGGCGGCGCGGGTGACGATGATGCCGGTCGCGGTGGAGATCAGCAGCGCGGGGATCGCGGCGGCGAGCGCGTCGCCGATCGAGAGCGTCGAGAAGCGAGCGACCGATTCGGTGAAGCTCAGGCCCTGCTGGAGCATGCCCACGGCCATGCCGCCGAAGAGGTTGATGAGCGTGATGATCACGGCGGCGATCGCGTCGCCCTTCACGAACTTCGCGGCACCGTCCATGCTGCCGTAGAAGTCGGCCTCCTGCTGGATCTCCTGGCGGCGCTGGCGTGCCTGCTCGTCGGTGATCTGGCCGGCGTTGAGGTCGGCGTCGATCGCCATCTGCTTGCCGGG
>JAGQUL010000062.1 GCA_020438525.1 Thermoleophilia bacterium
GACGGTGTAGACGGTGGCGCCGTCGCCGGAGACGGCGAGTCCGGCGAGCGCCCAGTAGAAGGTGCCGGTGCCCCAGGAGTTCGCCCACTCGCCGAAGCGGGTGACGACGTGCCCCGCGGGGTCGTACTTGATCACGGTGTGGGCGATGTTCTGGGTCCAGGTGCCGTCGGCGAGGTAGACGTTGCCGGCGGAGTCGGTGGCGACGTAGTGCCCCTGGGGCTGCCAGGTGGAGCCCCACATCTGGAAGGAGTCGGGGTGCCAGGCGGTGTCGGGGGCGTAGCTGCCGGTGGGCTGGCGGGCCATGCGGGTGAGGCCGGCGGGGCCGGCGAGGTAGAGGAATGCGCCGTCGCGGGTGGGGGCTGCGTCGGTGACGAAGCGCCCGGTGGGGATGGTGCGGACGAGGTGGGCGGATTCGTCGTAGACGGCGATCACGGAGGGGTTGCCGCAGGGGACGTAGACGAGCCCGGAGTCGTCCCAGCCGCCGGAGTTGGTGCCGCCGAGGCAGCCGGGCCAGGGGTGGGAGGCCCAGCCGCCGGTGTCGGCGAGCGCGGGGCGCGGGGCGGCGAGCGCGGCGAGGGTCAGGGCGAGCAGGCAGGCGACGACGAGGTGCGTGCGACTCGCGAGCGTGCGCGTGCGTGTTCCACCAGAGCCCATGGAGATGGTTTCGACGGATGTCGCCGAATCGATACCTCGATCGAGCATGCTGGAGAGATTGCAAGGAGGGGGTGTCGGGGGTTCACCGATTTTCGTGCGATCGGGTGCAATCGCGGGGTGCGCTGGAGCCCGACACCGATTTTCGTGCGATCGAGATCTGTGGATCGGCGCGGATCCGGGTCTGGTGCGGCGGGGTAGCGATTCGAGGTGGTGTTGGATGCCGCTGGGGCTGCGGGCGATCGCACAAAAATCGGTGGGTGGCTCGGGGAGCGGGTGGGGGGTCTGCACCGGATCGCACGAAAATCGGTGGCGGGGCGCGAGGCGGGCGCGAGCTGCACGTGATCGCACGAAAATGGGTGCTCGGGACCGGCGCTCAGCAGCTGCAGGTGATGCGCCGGCGCGAGACGGCGCTCGTGCGGCCACGGGCGTCGCGCAGCTGGATGCGCACGGCATGGGTGCGGCGGCCGCGGCCGAGGTCGAGCGTGTAGCGCGAGCGGGTGCTGATCCAGCGACCCCAGCGGCGGCCGTCGATGCGTACGCGGATGCGGGTGATGCGCACGCCGCCGGCGTTGCGGCCACGTACGCGCAGGGTGACGTGCCGCCGGCTCGTGCGCAGCGGCAGCCAGATCCGGGTGATGCGCGGACGGGCGCCGGTTCCGGTGGAGCCGGCTGGGGCGGCGCGAAGGCTCGGCGGGGTTGCCGGCTCCGGCTCCCAGTTCGTGCGCGTGCGCGTGGCGCCCACCCACCAGCGACCGCCGGGGCCGTTGTACTCGATGTGGTCGCTCGCGACGTTCGCGAGCTGGGAGTCGTAGCGGTAGCTCACGCTGCCGGTCGCGAGCGTCGCACCGCCGCTCGCAAGGGTGAACTCGAGCACGCCCGGCGTGCCACGCAGCGTCGCCTGGTCGGTGACCGTCACGAGCGGGCCCCAGCGCCCGCCGCTCTGCGCGCCGGTCGGGTCGACGCGCACGAGCGGCGTGCCGACCGGTCCGCTTGCCGTCGCAAAGGTGAGCGTCGCGCTGCGCCCGTCGCTGCCCGTGACCGCCACGCTGCCGCCGCTCGTCACGACGATCGAGCCCGGCTCGGCAGGTCGCCACGTCGTGCCGGCCGCGGTCACCGACCGCATCGACAGCCACGTGCGCCGCTCCGGCGCGCTCGGGTCGGCGTTGTAGCTGGCCTTGTAGTTGTCGGTGATCGGATCGTCGAGGTACATCACCTCGGTTGCCGCGTGCGCGCGGGCGGGCGCAAGCACGCACCCCGCGAGCAGCACCAGCAGCGCGAGGGCTGCGCTCGCACGCGCGGTGGTGGTCGTCGTCGTCGACCGTCGAATCAGGAGCGTGGGGCGCGGGGAGGTCACTGCCTCCAGTGTGACGGGTTCTCGCGCAGGCGCAAGTTCAGGCAACCGCGACGGTCAGCGCGCCGTGGCGAGCTCGCGCAGCGACTCGCGAACGCCGAAGCGCCACGTGCCCATGTCGGGCGTGTCGGGGCGGGTGCTGCGCAGCACGCTCACGGGGGCGCGCTTGGCGGGGCGCTCGAACGCGGCGCTGGTGGTGGGCCGCACCGTGCAGTCGACGCCGAGCTCCTCCACCACGGCCTCGGCGAGCTGGAACCACGTGGCGGCAGGCAGGTCGACGAGGTGGTGGGTACCGGTGAGGCGATCGAGCGCACAGGTGAGCAGCGCGTCGGCGAGGTGCCCGCACCAGGTGGGGTTGCCGCGCTGGTCGTCGACCACGTCGAGCGCGTCGCGCTCGCGGGCCGCACGCGCGATCGTCTGCACGAAGTTCGGGGCCTGGCGGCTGAACAGCCACGCGGTGCGCGCGATGCAGGCACCGTCGTCGCCCCCCATCTCCTCGCGGATCGCGAGCTCGCCCGCGAGCTTGCTCTCGCCGTACACGTTGATCGGCCCGGTGGGGTCGGTCTCGGCGTAGCCGTCGGAGTCGGTGCCCGGGAACACGTAGTCGGTGGAGACTGCCACGAGGTGCGCACCGCTCTCGCGCGCGGCGATCGCAACGTTGCGCGACCCGGTCTCGTTGACGCGGAACGCGGTGTCGCGATCGGTCTCCGCGCCGTCGACGTTCGTGTAGGCGGCGCAGTTGATGATCGCGCGCGGGCGCACGCGCGCCACGAGCTCGCGCACGGCGTCGAGGTCGGCGATGTCGAGCTGCGCGCGCGTCACGCCCGTGGCGGGCACGTCGCGGGCGGCGGCGGCGTCGAGCACGTGCACGCCGAGCTGGCCGGCGGCGCCGGTCACGAGGATCGGGGCATCGGGCGCGGGAGTGCCGGCCGGGGTTGCGGCGGGCGTGGTGTGGTCGTCGTCGAACGTCGTCATGTGCGGATTCTCCCATGCGCGGGTAGGCGCGCGAGCATGGGAACCGCCACCGCTCCATCCGCCACCCGTCCGCTCGACCTCGACACGCCGCCGCGCGTGGTGAGCACCACCCCGACCGGGGAGGTGTCCCCCGACGAGGCCGCCACGATCGCGCTGTTCGAGTTCATCGATGCCGCCAACGCGCGCGACACTGCACTGCTCGAGGTCGGCGAGACCGGGCGCGTGCACGTGGACGTGTACCCGGCGCAGGGCACGCCGCGCGGCAGCGTGGTGTTCGTGGGCGGGCTGAGCAACCACGCGCTCGGCAGCGCGAGCTTCGAGCATGCGCTCAGCAGGCGCGGATGGAACGTCGTGGGCGTCGACCTGCGCGGTCACGGGCGCTCGAGCGGGCGAAGCGGCGACTTCACGATCCGGATGATGCTCGAGGACATCGCCGCGGCCGGAGCGTACGCGAAGGACCGGTTCGGTGGTGCGGTGGCGGTGATGGGGTCGAGCCTCGGCGGGTTCTACGCGCTCTGCGCGGCGAACGCGATCGACGGGTTCGAGGTGGCCGTGAGCCACTGGATCTACCTGCCCGACCAGCCGATCACCCGCAAGGACGCGCGGATGCGACCGGTGGCGCTGCTGCTCGACAAGGTCGTGCCGAACTTCCGGCTGCCGACGAGGCAGGTGGCGAACTGGGACGGCG
>JAGQUL010000063.1 GCA_020438525.1 Thermoleophilia bacterium
ATGCCGCGGCGGGTGGTGCCGATCGCCGCGGAGTCCTTGCCCTGCACACCTGCCGGGGTGCCCGCGCGTCCGCCACGCTCGGCTGCGATCGCCGCGGTCTCGCGGGCGTCGTCGAGCGCCACGTGGTACGGCATGATCACGTGGGCGTGGGGGCTCACGCGGAGCCGATCGCCGATGTCGATGCCGCGTTCGAGCAGGCCTTCGACCTCGCGCCGGAGCACGAGCGGGTCCACCACGACGCCGTTGCCGAGCGCGCAGATCGTGCCGGGATGCAGCACTCCGCTCGGCACGAGGTGGAAGGCGAAGGTCTCGCCGTCGTGCACGATCGTGTGCCCGGCGTTGTTGCCGCCCTGGTAGCGAACGACGAGCTCGGCCCGCTCGGCGAGCAGGTCGACGAGCTTGCCCTTGCCTTCGTCGCCCCACTGGGCGCCGACGAGGACTGTGGTGGTCGGGCTCATGTCAGTTCATGTCTCCGTATGCGTCGGGCGGTGGTGCCGGCAGGCCGAAGTCGTCGCCGGCGAACTGGTCCGCGGGTGCTCCGGCCCCGCCGAACGTTCCCTGGTCTGCGGTGTCGGGAGCGGCAGGAGCTGCGGGCGACGACGGTGCGGCTGCGCCGTTCGCCGCGTCGGGCGCCGTGGGTGGAGGCCCTCCGGCGGCTGCCGCCGCCACTACTCCCGCTCCGGCGCCGGGCTTGGCCCCGGGGCGAGCGTCGCGTGCCTGGCGAACGTCCTCGTGGGCGAGGTTCACGAACTTCGTGTACGGGCCGAGGAAGCCGAGGATCGCGCTGCCGGGCTGGCCGTTGCGGTGCTTGGCCACGATCAGCTCGGCCTTGCCCTGCCACTCGACCGGGGTCTCGTCCTTCATGTAGTAGTCGGGGCGGTACAGGAACAGCACCATGTCGGCGTCCTGCTCGATCGCACCGGAGTCGCGAAGGTCGCTCAGGTTCGGCTTTGGGGGCTGCCGGTTCTCGACCGAGCGGTTGAGCTGGCTGAGCGCGATCACCGGCACCTCGAGCTCGAGCGCGAGGCTCTTGAGCTGGCGCGAGATGTAGGTGATCTCCGCGGTGCGGTTGGAGCCGTCGTCGCCACGTCGCCCGCCGTCCATCAGGCCGATGTAGTCGATCACGACGAGCTGCAGTCCGCCCTTGTCCTTGAGCTGGCGGTCGAGCCGCCGGCACTGCGAGCGCAGGGTCATCGGCGTGAGCTCGCGCGACTCGCTGATGAACAGCCGATCGCGCTTCATCAGCTTGCCGACCGCGTCGACGAGATGCGGCCAGTCGTGCTCCTCGGGGATCCCGTTGCGGATGCGCTGCTGGTTCACCTTGGCGACCGAGCACATCATGCGCGTGAGCAGGTCCTCGGGCGTCATCTCGAGGCTGAAGATCGCAACGCCGCCCTCGCCGTCGGCGGCGGTGACGATGTTCTCCGCGACGTTCATCGCCCAGCTCGTCTTGCCCATGCCCGGGCGGCCGGCGACGATCACGAGGTTGCCGGCGCGCAGCCCGCCGGTTCGCTGGTCGAAGTCGTGGAAGCCGGTCATCAGGCCGGTCGCGACCTCGCCCTTCTCCGCGCGTTCGGTGAGCTCGTCGTAGATCGGCCCGAGCAGGTCCGCCGCGTCGACGAAGTCGCCGCCGATGCGGTTGTGCGACAGGTCGCCCACGAGCCCGCCGGCCATGTCGACGAGCTTGTCGGGCTCGTCGGGATGCTCGTAGCCGAGCCGAGCGATCTCGTGACCGGTCTCGACGAGCGCACGCAGCGTCGCCTGGGAGATGACCTCCTCGGCGTAGGCCCGTGCGTTGGCCACGGCCGGCACGCGCTCGGCGAGCGTCATCACTGCAGCCGCGCCGCCCACGTCGCCGAGCACGTTCTGGTGCTTGAGCTCGTTGATCACCGTGAGCTCGTCGACCGCGTCACGGTCGGCCAGCTCCATGATCACGCGATAGATCGTGCGGTGGCTCGGCCGGTAGAAGTCGCGCTCGTGCAGGCGCAGGTCGTGGGCGGCCTCGATCGCCCGCTCGCTGAGCATCATCGCGCCGAGGATCGCCTCCTCGGCCTCGAGGCTCTGGGGCGGCAGGTGCGACGGCGCATCGAACGCCGGTCGCTGGTCGCTGCCGCCGCCACCGCCGCCCCGGCTCGGGGCGGTGCCGCGCGCATCACCGGACGCACCGCCCGCGGGCTTGGCACCCGCGGCGGCGTATGTGTCGTCCATGCTCAGGCCTCGACGGCGGCGTCGGCCTCGACGTCGGCCTCGGCGGCAGGCTCGACGGCCTCGCCCTCGGCGGCTGCGGCTGCGTCGTCACCCTCGGCAGCGTCGTCGTCGGCCGCGGGGGCGTCGCCCTCGGCGGCCTTCGCCTCGGCCTTGAGGCGTGCTGCCTCGGCGGCGTTCTCCTCCGCGCGCTTCTCCGCCTCGATGCGTGCGAGCTCCTGCGCGGAGAGCTTGCTCTCCTCCACCTCGACGGTGAGCTCGGCGGTCACGCCGTGGCCCAGGTCGATCGGCACCTGGAACGTGCCGACGGCCTTGATGTGGTCGTCGAGCTTGACCTTCTTCGGGTCGAGGCGCAGCTTGCGGGTTGCCTCCAGCTGGCGGCTGATCTCCGGGCCACCGACCGAGCCGAACAGGGTGCCCTGCGGCGTGGCGAGCGCGGAGACGGTCACCGTGGTGCGGTCGAGCAGCTCCTTGAGGTGCTGTGCTTCGGAGGCGTTGTCGGCCTCCATGGCGCGGCGGCGCTCCATCCTGTCGGCGAGCTCGCGCACCTTCTCGGAGGTTGCGGTCTCGGCGAGCCCGCGCGGGCGGAGGTAGTTGCGCCAGTAGCCGCGCTTCACGTCGACGACGTCGTTCTTGTAGCCGAGGTGATCGACGTCTGCCTTGAGGAGGACCTGCATCCTGGGGACCGTGCCTTTCGTGTGTGTGGACGCACGGCGGGCCCCGGGTGGAGCATGGCCGCAGTGCGCGAATCTGCTATCCCGGTCGACCCGTGCGCGTGGTGCGCGGGGCCTCCGGAGCCGCGAACGCGAATGGTAGCAGGAATCCGGTGCCGTGCGCGGCACGATTCCCGCTCGCTGCGCGGCGCTCGCGTCACGCGTCGATTTCCGCCCCACGTGGGGCACGCACGTAACGAAAGTTGGGCTGGGCCGGAGCTTCGTTACGCGGGCTACTGCCCGCCGGGTGCCTTGGGCACGCGGCGGCGCGTGCGAAATGCCTGGTCGAGCACGCCGAGCGTGAACAGGACCGTCGCCACCGCAGGGGATGCGACGACGACGCCCAGCACGAGCACCGTGATCAGCAGGCCTCGCCGCGGAGCGTTGGCGAGCGAGTGCGCGAGCAGCCCGGCGCCCTGGGCAAGCAGGGCTGACGCGCCGAGCATCGCCGCGCCGACCGATGCCGCGCGCACCCATTCCTGGTCGCCGGCACTGCCGGGAACGAGCAGGCCGACGAGCCCCAGCGCCATCACGTACGCCCAGATCCAGTGCACCTCGAGCCTCGACATCGGCATCGACGGACGCACGCGGATCGCGGTCTTGCGCGCGCGCCACAGCACGGTCATGTGTGCGGTGCCCGCAGCCGCGAGCGCGAAGATCGCGGCCAACGCGCCGAGCAGCTCGGCCGCATGGTCGTCGACCGCCTGCTGCACGTCGCGGCGTTGGCGATCGAGCTCGCTGCAGAAGGATTCGCGCCCCGCGAGTGCACCGCCGCTGGAGCATGCGTCGGTGTACGGCCTGTACGCGTCGCCGACAAGGTTGCTGGCGGAGCGGTGCAGCGAGTCGCCGCCGATCGAGACGAGGACAACGGCGATCACCGCGACCGTGCCGAGCGTCCACGCGATTGCCGTGGGCGTGAAGCCGGTTGCGAGGCGTGGCTCGGGCCACTCGGGCTGGTCACCGGCGGTGACCGGGTCCTCGCGTGCGGCGCGAGCGTGGACGATGCCGAGGATCGGCACGAGCAGCAGCGCAGTGGTGATCGCAGGCGGCACCACCGAGTCGCTCGCGGCCGACAGCACGGCTGCGACGATCGCGGCAGCGGAAGCGCTCACGAGGAAGCTGCGCGGCGTCGGGGCGCCGAACCGGGACCGCTGCTCGGTCGCGCCGTCGCCGCTCGGTCGTCGCAGCAGCCTGAGCGCGACGATCACCGGCACGAACGGTGCAACGGCCACACCGATGCCGGGCGACGCAACGCTTGCGGCGACGAGCGCGGCACACGCGAGCGCTCGCAGCAGGTCACGGCCGGCGCTCGGCTGCCCGGTCGACGGCTGCGGCTCCGGGGGAATCGACGCGGACGCAGCCGAGCCCGCCGCTGCCGGCGATGCGGCGACGACGGGCTCGGCGAGTCCGGTCGATTCGGTCGTTTCCGACTGGTCGTCGGTCACGCGCCTGCGATCGGCAGCAGCGCCACTTCACGGGCGCGCTTGATGGCCGACGAGGCCTGGTTCTGGTGCCGGCGGCACAGGCCGGTCACGCGGCGGGCGCGGATCTTGCCCTTCTCGGAGATCAGCACGCGCAGGTTCTGGAACTGCTTGTAGTCGATCTCCTCCACCTTGTGGCGGCAGTACATGCAGCCCTTGCGCTTGGCGCGGGCCTCGTCTCGTGCGTTTCGCTTGCTTGCCCCGCGGGCCGGCTTGCTGGATCGTGCCATGGTGTGTCAGTGCTCCTGTATCTCGCCCGTCCTGCGTCGTGCGCCTAGAACGGGATGTCGTCGTCGTCTGCGGCTGCTCCGCCGACCGGCACGAAGTCCGAGGTGTCCGGCGCCACTGCGCCGCCCTGGACCGCCTGCCGCGGCTGGCCTCCGCCGAAGTCGCCTTCGCGGCGACTGTCGAGGATCTGGATGTCGTTCGCGATCACTTCGACCTTCGACCGCTTCTGGCCGTCGGTCTCCCAGGAATCCCATTCGAGGCGTCCGTCGACGCCGATGCGGGTTCCCTTCTGCAGTCGCTCCGCCGCACGCTCGCCGCGCTCGCCGAACAGCTTCACGTCGAAGAAGTTGGGCTTGTCTTCCCACTCGCCCGACGCCGGGTTCTTCCGGCGACCGTTGACGGCGAGCCCGATGCTCACGATCGCCATGCCACCGCTCGTGTATCGGACCTCCGGGTCGCGGGTGAGGCGACCGACGAGGGTGACTCGATTGATGTCGGTGAACATGGCGTGCTCCTTCGGGTGGGACTGACGATCAGGTGCGATTCATCGTAGCGGCGGGTGCGGCGCTCAGTCGCGATCGCGGCCGCGACCGCGTCCACCGCGACCGCCTCGACCGCGGTCCTTCGGACCCGCCGCGAGCTCCTCGTCGCTGATCTTCTCGAGCTCGGCTTCCTTGGGGTACGGTGCGACACGGTTGGTCGCCATGACCCGCAGCACGCCCTCGGTGATGCGCAGCACGCGGACGGCCTCGTCCACGGTCTCGCCGGTGCCGTCGAACGTCAGCACCTGGTACCACGCATCGGACAGCTTCTGGATCGGGTAGCTCGTCGGGCGTCGGCCCCACTCGGCGACCTCGCCCCAGCTGCCTGCCTTGGACGTGACTGCTTCCTTTGCGCGGTCGACGATCGCGGTACGTGCGGCATCGTCGAGGTCCGTGCGCGTGAGCAGCATGATCTCGTACTCGTTCATAGCCTGACTGCCTCCTTCGGTCTCAAGCGGCCCGGGCTCCGGCGACGGTGTCGCTGGCCACACCGCCAGGTGGTGTGGGAAGTCCGGGCAGGTCGGCGTGAACCGGGACAGCATACGGGAATCCGGCCTGTGATGCGGCGAACGGCGAAATCACGACCGATCCGACGACGATCCGACCGTGAGCCGTTGATCCGCATGCATGGAGACGCGTCGCGTGGGGAATAGCGATCGGGATGAGCGAATCCGGCAGCCACAAGCAGTCCAGCGCAGATCAGCCCGTCGAACGCCCGCAGTGGCGCTTCAGCGGTCGTCGCGGCACGCCCGTGCACCTGCGCGAGCAGGCGCCCGCAACCCTGCCGCGGGAGATCCAGCAGGCGATCGTGCAGATGGCGCGCGAGCGCAGCGGCGAGGTCGCGGCGGCGGCTGCCACCGAGCAGCAGCAGGCGACGACGACCCAGCAGCGCGCGAACCGGCCGAAGATGTACCTGGGCGTGGCGGCGGAGTCGCGCGGCGACGGCCAGTCGCCCCCGGTCGCGGGAGCACCGATGCCGGTCGAGCGGCGAACGAACCGGCGCGACAGCGATACGCCCGGCGCATCGCCGACGATCATCGGCACTGCCGAGGTGCCCACGCCGCCGGTCGTCGTGGAGCCCGAGATCACGACCGAGCCCGAGGCGGGAACCGTGCCCGAGGTGGCGCCCGAGGTCGAGGTCGCACCCAAGCCCGAGACCGTCGAGACCGAGGTGCCTGCCGCCGCGAACGAGGACGCAGCGGCGAACCAGTCGACGAAGGCGAAGGCGACGTCCAAGCGGCGTCGCGCAAAGATCCGCGCTGCCAAGGCGCGTGCGAAGGCCAAGGCAAAGGCTGCTCGCAGCGGCCAGTCCGTGCCTGATGCGGCGGCGAGCGACGAGCATCAGATCCTGGCCGGCGACCGCGAGGTCGTCGCGACCGACGAGCCGATCGCGATCGAACCCTCCCCTGCCCCCGTGGTCGAGCACGAGCCCGTGGTCGAGTCCGAGCCCGTGGCGGAGCCGGAGCCCGTGGTCGAGCCCGTCGCAGTGGAGCCAGTCTCGGTCGAGCCGGTCGTGCTCTCGCCCGCCCCCGAACCTGCGCCCGAGCCGTCGCCGCTGATCGCACTGCTGTCGGAGCCGAGCGGGGGGCGCGAAGCAGCGCTGCAGGCATCGTGGGAGCTGGGCCGGCTACCGATCCTGCTCGAGCAGACGATGCCGCCGGAGATCGCGATCCCGGCCGCAGCTGCCGAGCCGATCGCGCAGGACGATCCCGAACCCGCTCCCGAGCCGATCGCACAGGGCGATCCCGAACCCGCTCCCGAGCCGGTAGCGGTGGAGGTCACCGCCCCTGCGCCGGCGGCCGAGGCCCCGTCGCGAGGCTGGCAGCCGCTGCGGACCCGCGCGGTTCCGGACACGCCGCTCGAGCCGATCGAGCTTCGTCCCATCGGCTGGCAGCCCATCCCGACGAACACCGAGCCGGCGCCGCTGCCAACGACCCCCGATCGGCCCGAGCAGTTCCCGGCGGCGATCGAGCAGCTCGATGCGGGCCTCGATCCGCGAGCCACGTCCCAGTCCTACGACCTCGCGCGCGCGCGTGAGGTGGAAGTGGGCCGCGCACCAGCAGCACGGGCGGCCGATGCACGTCACCGCGTCGGTCGTCGTCGCAAGGAACTGGACCAGGTCGTCGGTCAACTCGCGCAGCTTGCGGGCTCGCGAAGCGATCGCTGACCCGAAGATCTTCAGGCATCCCCTTCCCGTTCCCGGTCATTTTCCGGTCAGATAGGCGTGGTTGACGACGCGCCGGCGAGGTCTTCAGACTGCGATCGCCGGGTGTGGATGGGAGCCCACCCGGCAGGGAGAGGGAAGGGGACGTCATGTCATCGATCGCGCCGTTGACCGGCCGCGCGGGAGCCGCAGCACCACCTGCACCGATGCAGGTGCCGACGCTTGCTCCTGCAGCTGTGCCCACGACGACCGCAGCTGCACCGGCCGCCCCGCAGCTCGCGCAGCTCGCCGGCACGACCCGACGCCCGTCGTCGCGCGTCGAGGTGTGGGACATGTCGAGCGGGATCGAGCAGCCGCTCATGGGCGCGAAGCTGCTCGACGGTGGCGATTCGACCGTGACGCAGGCGTACGACAACGCCGTGAAGGTCGACGATTTCCTGCGCACGACGTTCGGCCGCGACGGATGGGACGGCAAGGGCGCACCGATGCGGATCGTGGTGCATGCGCCCAACGAAGACGGCACGCCCCACATGAACAACGCGTACTGGGACAACCTCACCAAGCGCATCTACCTGGGCGACGGCGACGGCCAGCTGTTCAAGCCGCTCGGCGGCGCGCTCGACGTGATGGTGCACGAGGCGACGCACGCGATCGTGGATTCCGAGGTGAAGCTGCGCTACGACGGCCAGCAGGGCGGGATCAACGAGTCGTGGGCCGATGTGCTGGCGTCGGTCGCTGATCCGAAGGACTGGCTGATCGGCGAGGACGTGTTCACTCCCGGAACGAAGGGCGACGCGATCCGCGACCTGGAGCATCCGCGGTTCGGCAACGTGAAGGAGCTTCCGGAGGGCGCGGTGCTGGAGCCGCACGACTACTCCGGGATCCCGAGCCTCGCGGCGGTACGGGTGGCGGACAAGATCGGGCGCCAGGAGATGGGCCAGATCTGGTACTCGGCGCTGGTCGACCATCTGGATTCGCGAGCAGGGTTCGCGGGCGCGGCGCGCGCGACGCTCGATGCTGCGGCGCAGCTGCACGGCGAGGGCAGCACCGAGGTCGGGGCGGTGCTCGACGCGTGGAAGAGCGTGGGAGTGGACCCCAGGTGGAAGCCGAAGGGCTGACCCGCCAGCAGACATAGGTTCGGACGGTACGGTCGTCGGCGCGGGAAGGGGAGCCTGCGACGCAACAAGTACCACCGTCCGCACCACGCGTGCCGTGGGACGTGCGCGTGGATCCGACCGGTGCGTCCCGTGTGGGAGCGGTCGCAACGGTCACGACGACGGGCCCGGGTCGGGAGCAATCCCGATCCGGGCCCGCGCGCCGTTTCGGGGAGGCCGCGCCGACCGACGAAAATCTGCCGAATATTTTTCGGATTTCCATCGGAACGGCGATGGATGTTCACCGTTCGATAGCCGTTTGACGACGCGAGTCGCGGACCTTCATAGTCCCCTCCACGCACTGATCAGGGAGGTCGGTGCGAGGGACACCAGGGAAGGGAGACCCCTCATGACGATGAATCTTCGTCCGATCGCCGCGACGGCCACAAAGTCGAGCCTCGTAGTGGCGCACGACGGCACCGGCGGACGCGAGCAGCTGCTCACGCCGCAGCAGGTCGAGGCCAGCAACGACCAGGTCCTCAAGGCCACGGTCGAGAACGCCAGCAAGGTGATGTCGTTCCTCAAGGAGAAGTTCGGCCGCGACGGACTCGACGGCAAGGGGCAGAAGCTCGACGTCGTCGTCCACGCGCAGGATCCGATGATGGGCGGCGGCCCGATGAACAACGCCTACTGGGATGGCCAGGCAGGCAAGATGTTCATCGGCGACGGCGACGGCCACACGTTCACGCCGCTCGGCGAGGCGATCGACATCATCGCGCACGAGGCAGGGCATGCGGTGCTCGAGTCGGAGGTCAAGATGGGCTTCGGCGGCCAGGAGGGCGCGCTGCACGAGTCGTTCGGCGACGTGCTCGGCTCGCTGCTCGATCCCGACGACTGGCAGGTCGGCGAGGACGCGTTCACGCCGGGCAAGGCGGGCGACGCGCTGCGCGACATGAGCAAGCCGACGCGCTACTCGAACATGAGCGAGGTTCGCGGCAACGGCGGCGAGCCGCACCTGCTCGCCGACATCCCGAACCTTGCCGCGGTGCGCGTGGCAGAGAAGATCGGGCGCCAGGAGATGGGCAAGGTCTGGTACGACGGCTTCACCGAGTACATGAAGGACCACGCCCAGTTCGCGGATGCCGCGGTCGCCACCGTGAAGGCTGCGGAGCAGCTGTACGGTGTCGGCTCGTCACAGGCCGCAGCGGTCACCGACGCGTGGACGAGCGTCGGTGTGCTCGGCGGCAACAAGGCTGCCGCTGCCTGACCGGCGGCGGCTACAGCAGGCGAGGCCGGCGACTGGGAGGCTCGCCGGCCCCGACTGCCAGCGCGACGGCGCCTCGACGCATGCGAGGGGGTCGAGGCAGCATTCGGCGCGCACGACACGAGGGCCGCGATCCGCTGAGGATCG
>JAGQUL010000013.1 GCA_020438525.1 Thermoleophilia bacterium
CGTCGCAGCGCTCGCTGCCGGCGCGATCGTCGAGGCAGCCGACGCGCTCGCCGGGCTCGGCTGCCGCGGTCCCGCACCGGGCGTCGCCCCCGGACATGACCCGGCCGCGCCACGCACCCGCCGCATCCGGGCCTTCGTGAAGGTCCAGGACGGCTGCGACTTCCACTGCTCCTACTGCATCGTGCCGAGCGTGCGCGGTGAGCCCCGCTCGCGCAGCGTCGACGCGATCCTCGACGAGGTCGCGCGACGCGTCGATCGAGGACAGCGCGAGGTCGTGCTCACCGGCGTGAACATCGGCCTGTTCCGCGACCGCGATGCGCGCATGGGCCTCGACCGGCTCCTGCACGCGGTCGCCGACGTCGACGGGGTCGACCGCGTGCGGATCTCGTCGATCGAGTCCAACCACGTGAACCGGCGGCTCGTCGCCGCGATGGCCTCGCATCCGAAGGTCTGCCCGCACCTGCACGTGCCGCTGCAGTCGGGCGACGACGACGTGCTCGCCGGCATGCGTCGCCACTACGACACAACCCGCTACGCACGCGCGATCGACGCGGCTCGCAACGAGCTTCCCGAGCTCAACCTCACGACCGACATCATCGTCGGCTACCCCACCGAGACCGACGAGTCGTTCGAGCGCACGCTCGCGTTCGCGCGCACGATGGGATTCACCAAGGTGCACGCGTTCCCGTTCAGCGAGCGGCCCGGCACCGACGCGGTCGACCACCGCGACCCGATCGACCGCGCGGTCAAGGCCGAGCGCAGCCGACGGCTGCGCGCGCAGGCCGACGAGCTCGCGCTCGCACACCGCGGCTCGCTCGTGGGTCGGCGCGACGAGGTCGTCGTCGAGACCCGTTCCGCGACCGGCTACGGCAGCGGCGCGGGCGTGCTCATGACCGACTCCCACGTCGCGACCGATGGCGACGACGACCGCCCGGCGCGATCCGAGCGGGTCCGCACCGGCTACACCCGTGACTACTCGCCGGTGCTGCTGTCGTCGCTGCCCGACGACGTTCCCGACGGCACGCTCGTCGCGGTCACGCTCGACTCGATCGATCGCTCGTCCGGGGTGCTCGACGCGACACCCGTCGAGTCGCTCGCCCGAGGCAGGCGCAGCACGAAGCACGCGCCCCTGCCGCTCCCGGGCTCGTAGTCGAGGTCGCCGCCGTACCGGCGTGCCACGGATCGCGCGATCGCAAGTCCGAGCCCCGAGCCGTCGACGTTCGACGGCACGTCCTCGCCGCGCGCGAAGTGCTCGAACATCCGAAGCTGGTCGTGCTTGCTGATCCCGTCGCCGGCATCACACACCGCGATCGCAGCCCAGCCGCCGTGAACCGACCGTGCGTCGACCCGGATCGGCGGGCGACCGTACTTGTCGGCGTTCGTGAGCAGGTTGACCACGACTCGCACCACGTCGTCGTCGAGCGCCAGCACCGCGAGCCCGGGCTCGATCTCGAGCGTCGTGTCGTCGGGGTCGACGCCGGAGTCGAGCAGCGCACGATCGACCGCGGCGGCAACGTCGACCGGCACGGGTCGCGGCGCACTGGACGCATCGATCCTCGAGAGCACGAGCATCTGCGACACGAGCCGTGACAGCCGCTCGCCCTGGTCGCGCACGATCCGCAGGAACCGTCGTCGCTCCTGCTCGTCGAGCGAATCCCAGCGCTCGTCGAGCGTCGCAGCGAACCCCACGACCGACGTGATCGGGGTCTGCAGCTCGTGCGAGGCCATCGACACGAACCGTGACCGGTCGCGTTCCGCATCGCTCAGCTCCTGCAGCCGGATCCCTAGCAGCGCGAGCCGCCAGCCCATGAGGATCGGCAGCGCGATCAGCGGTACCGTCCACGGTGCGGTCTCGAACGCCGCCACGCCGACGAGCGCCGCCGGCAGGTTCAGGCCCACGAGCATGCACTGGATCCGCACCGCGTCGCGAGCGAACTCCGACCACGGCCGAGCGGGATTCTCGACGAGCAGGTGGGCGAACGGGCGAAACAGCGTGAACTCGTAGGCAACCGAGGTCGCGACCATCACCGCCACCGCGACGTAGGCCGAGCCACCGAGCGCGATCGTGGCTGTGGCCGCGCCCCAGAGCAGCGATCGATACGCGAGGCCGCTCGTGAGGTGTGCGAACCGCATGCTCCACGAGAGCGGCATCACCGCCCACGAGGTGACGGTCACGACGAACAGGAGCCACGCCGAGTCGTGGGAGCTGAATGACGCGAATGCCGTGAGCACGAGCGCGTCGTTGACCACGACCTTGTAGGTGTTGCCGCTGCTCGTCGACACCGGCAGCTCCGCCACGTCGGTAGCGATGATCGCCGCAATGAACGCCCACGTCCACGCGTCCGGTGCGCCACCTGCAAGCGCGTGCCAGGCCAGCAGGGCGAGCGCGATCGCGCTCGCGATCGCGAAGCCGATCACGCCGCTGCGGCGCATGCACGGGTCGCCGGGCGAGTGCCACGGGCGCGGTCCGGTCACCGCGTGGTGGTTGACGCGGGCGCGGGGACGCTCGGATGCTGCGGGAGTGGGCGTGTTCGACATGGGTCGAGGTCGAGAACGGGATCGTCCCTGCAATCGTACCGTCATGCGCGGGTGCGATACGCTCAGCCGCATGATCGATACGTGCGTCTTCTGCAGGATTTCCAGTGGCGAGCTTCCGAGCGAGGTCGTCGCATCCGACGACGAGTTCCTCGCGTTCCGCGACGTGCAGCCGCGCGCTGCCACGCACGTGCTCGTGGTGCCGCGCGCGCACCACGAGCACCTCGACGCGTGGATCGCCGCAGGCGGATCGAGCGATCGGATGCTCGCGTTCGTCAGGCAGGTCGCGAGCGAGCTCGACGTGTCGGGCCGCTACCGACTGATCACCAACGTCGGTGCCGACGCCGGGCAGGTCGTCGACCACCTGCACTGGCACCTGCTCGCAGGCACGCGACTGCCCGGCTTCTGAGGACGCACGCAGCGCCACCAGCCACCCTCGTGGGATGCGTTTTCGGCGATATGTGCCGAATACGTGCCCGGGCACGTGCGGGGTCGGTAACATCTCGCCATGACGACCTCCCTGCTCGAACGACTCCAGGCCGACGTGAAGGACGCGATGAAGGCGCGCGACAGCGATCGCGTGCAGTCGCTGCGCATGTTCGTGAACTCGGTCCAGACCGAGGCCAAGTCGAAGCTGCGCGACCTGAGCGACGACGAGGTCGTCACGGTGCTGCAGCGCGAGAAGAAGAAGCGCGTGGAGGCGGCCGAGGCGTTCGAGAGTGGCGGCCACCCCGACCGTGCGGCGGCTGAGCGCGAGCAGGCAGCGATGCTCGACGCGTACCTGCCCGAGCAGCTGTCGGACGACGAGCTGACGGCGCTCGTTGCCGAGGCCGTCGCCGAGACCGGTGCCAGCGGACCATCCGACATGGGCACCGTGATGAAGGCCGTGATGCCCAAGGTAGCGGGCCGCGCCGACGGCAAGGCCGTGAGCGGCGCCGTGTCCAAGGCGCTGCGACCGGGCTGACATGCCGCGCAGCATCGTCGCACCACGAGCGGCGCGCACGGCCGCGGCAGCAGCGGCGCTCGCGCTGGTCGTCGTCACCATGCTCGTGCCGGGGGTCGCGGCAGCCGCCGACGAGCCCGCCGCGAACGTCGTTCCGCAGCATCGCGAGAAGATCGGCGTGACCGCCGCCGGCCGCGCGATCTACGTCACCGTGCGAGGACGCAGCGACGCCGCCGTGGACGTGGTCGTGGTCGGCGTGATCCACGGCAACGAGCGCGCGGGACTGCCGATCGTGCAGCGCCTGCTCGGCGCCGGCGTGCCACGCAGCGTGCGCTACTGGCTGCTGCCCGCGCTCAACATCGACGGGCAGCGGCGCAACACGCGCCAGAACGCGCGCGGCGTGGACCTCAACCGCAACTTCCCCTACCTCTGGCGCGGCGGCGGCCGCCCGTTCGACGTGTACTACCCGGGCCGCTCGCGCGCATCCGAGCCCGAGACCCGCGCCTACATGCGGCTCGTGCAGCGCGTGCACCCCGACGCGACGATCTGGTACCACCAGCATGCCCGGATGGTGATCCGGCCCGACGGGCGCTGGCGGCAGGCACTCGCGCGCGTCTATGAGCGTGCGAGCGGGCTCGCGATGCGCCGCTACCCGGTCACCGGCCTGCGTGGCACCGCATCGACGTGGCAGCAGGCCGAGCAGCGCCGCGCGCTCGCGCTCGTGGTCGAGCTGCCCGCGGGTCGGCTCTCGCGCGCCGCAGTCGGTCGGCACGCCGATGCGGTGCGACGGCTCGCACTCGCCGCGTGGCGCGACGACGTTCGCTCGCCCTGACCGACGCGGTCGATAGGCTGCCGGTGGAGGAAGCCTTGACCAAGACCGAGAAGATCCAGCTCGACGACGAGGTCGCCGTGGCGCTCGCCGGCCACCACGACGCGGTGCTCGACGCGATCACCGAGCGCGCAGGCTGCACGATCAGCATGCGCGGCAACGAGCTCACGCTGAGCGGCGAGCCGTACGCGGTCGAGCGCGGCGTGAAGCTCGTGCAGCAGCTCGCGGAGATCTACGATGCGGGCACGCCGCTCACGCCCGACGTGGTGAGCGTCGTCGACTCCGACCAGGACGCGCCCGCGAACGCAGCGCGCTCGAACGGCGCATCGAAGGGCGGCTCGTCGTCGTCCCAGAAGACCACCGAGCGCGATCGCCCGCGCGCAAAGGAGGTCTTCGCCGACGTCGTGCTGACCCATCGCGGCAAGCCGATCGGCCCGCGCTCGAGCGGGCAGAAGCGATACGTCGACGCGATCCGCGAGAACTCGATCACCTTCGGCATCGGACCCGCCGGCACCGGCAAGACGTACCTGGCGATGGCGCTGGCGGTCGACGCGCTGATCGAGCGTCGCGTGGCGCGCATCGTGCTCTGCCGACCCGCGGTGGAGGCCGGCGAGAAGCTCGGGTTCCTGCCCGGCACGATGCTCGACAAGGTCGACCCGTACCTGCGCCCGCTCTACGACGCGCTCTACGACATGATGGATCCCGACCGGCTCACCACCGCGATGGAGCAGGGCGTGATCGAGGTCGCACCGCTCGCGTTCATGCGTGGTCGAACGCTCAACGACGCGTTCGTGGTGCTCGACGAGGCGCAGAACACCTCGCCCGAGCAGATGCAGATGTTCCTCACGCGCCTCGGGTTCGGCTCGAAGATGGTGATCACCGGCGACGCCACGCAGATCGACCTGCCGCGCGGCACGCGCAGCGGGCTCGTGCACGTGTCGAAGATCCTGCGCGGGATCGACGACATCGCGTTCGTGCAGTTCGACCAGGCCGACGTGCAGCGCCACCGGCTCGTGCAGCGGATCGTGGCGGCGTACCACACCGCGCAGGAGCAGTCCGAGACGCAGGACCACCACTAGCGCCTCCGCACGATCGAGCGCGACGGCTGCCGCGGTGGTCAGCTGGGGCCGGGAGGACCGTCGGGATACCGCGTCTCCCGGCGCTCGTTGCCCACGTTCGGGATCGCATCGAGGTCGCGTTCCAGCTCGTCGCGACGCTCGGGTGCGAGCGACACCCGCTCCACCTCGTCGCTCGCATCGACGATCGCATTGAGCAGCTGCGCGCGGACCGCGGGATCGGTGAGCTGCTCGTCGCGCAGCGTGAGCGCGGCGCCACGGATCACCGTGAGCGGGTTGAAGAGGCGGTGGCGCACCACCTGCTCGTAGTGGCGGCGCGCACGCTCGTACTCCGTCGCTCGGTAGCGGGCGGCGTCCTCGCGCGCGGCGATACCGCGCGCGATCGGCTCGATCGTGAGCATGATCGCCACGAGCGTGGCGGCCAGCAGCACGTCGAGCCCGACCTCGAGCGCGAGGTTGGGCGCCTCGCCCGGATCGACGAACACGTCGGTCAGGCGTGACAGCCCCCGCAGCGTGAAGTAGCCGCCAAGGGCGAGCAGCGGCGCGGATCGGTTCGACAGCCAGCGTCGCCCGCGCACGACCACGTACGCAGCGGCGAGCAGGTTCAGCACCGCGAGCGCGAGGTCGATGGACTGGATGGTGGTCATCTGCGCGTGCGGTACCCGGATCGAACGGTCTGCACGCGCGTCGCTTGGCCGCGGGCGCGAAGCCGGTAGGCTCGCCCCTGTGGACCGGCCGGGATTCAGCATCAACTGCGAGGTGGAGTGGGACGACGCCGCACGCGTGGCCGCCGGCGCCGCCGCGCTCGACGTGCTGCTCGTGCAGCGGCTCGTGGCTGCGGCGCTGTTCGAGGCCGGTGCGCCCGACGGCGAGGCGATCGAGGTGTCGGTCGGCTTCTGCGACGAGGCGCGCATCGCCGCGGTGAACGCGGAGCATCGTGGCGTCGACGGCCCGACGGACGTGCTCTCGTTCCCGATCGACGGCCTCGTCGAGCCGGTCGGCCCCGGCGAGCCGCGCGTGCTCGGCGACCTGCTCGTGTGCCCCGCCTACGTCGCGCGACAGGTGCTCGAGGGGCTCACGATGCAGGGCGAGGACCAGCTCCGGCCGGCGCTCGAGCGATGCGTCGTGCACGGAACGCTCCACCTGTGCGGGTTCGACCACGAGCGCAGCGACCACGACGCCGAGCACATGTTCGCGCTCGAGCAGCTCGTGCTCGACCGCGTGCGCGGCTCGGCAGCCTGAGAACGGGGCAGGACGCCTGCGGATCCGGCCCCGATCGACCCACTAGGATGCGAACGTGTTCCGCTGGATTCGAGATCGCACGCGCCGCTCCCGACGATACGTCGGGCTGCACGAGGCGCGCCCGCTCGTCCAGAGCTTCAACTTCGCGTTCGAGGGCGTCATCCACACCCTCGCCACGCAGCGCAACATGCGCATCCACTTCACGGCCGCTGCGCTCGCGATGGGCGCGTGCCTGGTGCTCGGCGTGTCGCGCCTGGAGTTCGCGCTGATCATCTTCTGCGCCGCGTTCGTGATCGCGGCCGAGATGCTCAACACCGCGGTCGAGGCAGCGATCGACGTGGCCACCACCAGCTTCAACCCGCTCGCGAAGGTGGCGAAGGACGTCGCCGCCGGCGCGGTGCTCGTCGCGACGTTCAACGCGATCGCCGTGGGCTACCTCGTGTTCGCCCCCGCGATCGGCGAGCCGTCGCGCGACTTCCTGCAGCACGTGCGCGACACGCCCGTGCACGTCACGTTCATCGCGCTGGTGCTCACGCTGCTCGGCGTGATCGCGCTCAAGGTCGTGAGCGGCCGCGACGGCACGCCGCTGCGCGGCGGCTGGCCGAGCGGCCACTCCGCGATCGCGTTCGCGGGCTGGATGGCGGTCACGTTCGTCACGGCCGGAACCACCTACGGAACGCTCGTGAGCGCGCTCGTGTTCGTGATGGCGATGCTCGTCGCGCACACGCGCGTGGAGGCGGGCGTGCACACCGCCGGCGAGGTGTTCGCCGGCGCGCTCGTCGGCAGCGGCATCACGCTGCTCGTGTTCCAGCTCTTCGAGCTGCTCGGCTGAGCAGCGGTCGGCGACGGTCAAGCCGGTCGCGGGGAATGCCGATGCCGCCGTGGAATGTTCCTGGCAACGCTGCAGCGCACGTCGGCCCTGCTGCGCGCGTCTGCGCGCGGCCAGCTGCTGCTGCTCGCACCGTCTGTGCTGCTGCTCGCGTTTCCGATGCTCGACCTCACCGGCGAGTTCGCCGACCTCTCGCAGCGCGCGGCGCTCACCGCGACGTTCGCATTGGTGATGGTGGGCCTGTCCGCTCGGGTGTCGGTACGCTCCACGAGCGGCTACGACACGATGCTCTCGGACCTGCCGGGCGACGTGATGCTGATCGCGCCGCGCCTGCTCGTGCAGGGCGTGCTCGCGGGCTCGCCGCTCGTGATCGCGTGGGTGCTCGCGCTCGCGCTCGGCGGCGCAGCGCCGCTGCTCGGGGTGCTGCTCTTCGTCCTGTTGGTACCGCTCTCGCTGCTCGGACCGGTGCCCGTGCTGCTGGTCGCAGCGGCGGTCGCCGGCGGTGACCGGCGCTGGGTTCCGTCGGTCGCGCTGCTGCGCCTGCGAACCGCGCCGCTGCGCACGTCGATGCTGATGCTCGTGCCGGTCGCTGCGGCAACCGCCGCGCTCGTGCCGCTGCTCGTCGTCGCCTCGGTGCTGGCCGCGTCGACCGGCATCGGCGCTCCCGTTGCGTTCGTCGGCGCCGCCGGCCTGCTCGTGCCGCTGGTCGGGTGCGGCGCGCGTGGTGCGTGGCTCGTGCTCGACGGTGACGAGATCGTGCGCGCCGACCATGCGGCACATGCGGCGGGCGACGACGGGATCGATCTCGAGGCTGCGTTCGAGTCGCTGCAGTCGGCAGCCGCGGCGGTGGAGTGGACCGAGGGCCCGTCCTGGGACGTCGCGGTCGACGCCGGCGCGGTGTGGGGGACGTGGGTGCGGATGCCGCAGCCGGCGCAGGTCGCGCTGCGGGTGACGTGGCATGGTGGTCCGCCGCCTGCGCTCGCGGTCGCGGACCAGTCCGGGACATGGCGCCAGCCGGGTGATCCGGCGTCGAGCGGCGCCGCGGTCGCGGTGGCGCTGCCGGCGGGCGACAGCTACCTGCAGCTCGC
>JAGQUL010000064.1 GCA_020438525.1 Thermoleophilia bacterium
GTGACCGGCTCGAGGGTCTCCTCGTCGCGGTACAGGCCGATGTGGCCGATTCGCGCGACGGGAACCATGCGCAGCACGCCGTCGACCATGCCCAGGCCCGCGCGCAGGATCGGCACCACGGCGACCTTCTTGCCGCTCACCGCGGTGCCGGTCATCGGCATGAGCGGAGTCTCGATCTCGAGCGGCACGGTCTCGAGGTCCTTCGTGGCCTCGTACGTGAGCAGGTTGGCGATCTCCTCGACCAGCGACCGGAACTGCGCGGTGTCGCACTCGACCTGTCGCAGCAGCGTGAGCTTGTGGCGGACGAGCGGGTGATCGACCTCCACGACCTTGCCGGTCGCCTCTGGTGCGGATGCCTGGCTCATGCGTGACCTTCTTCGAGTCCGGGGTACAGCGGAAAACGCTCGAGGAGCGTACCGATCCGCTCGAGCAGCTGCGGCAGCTCGGCGTCGCTTCGCAGCGCTTCGACCATCACGGCGCCGACCTCGCGCGCCGCCTCCTCGTCGAATCCGCGCGACGTCATGGCTGCCATGCCGGCGCGCACGCCGCTCGTGATCATCGGCGGCTGGTCGTCGAACGGCACTGCATTGCGGTTGACCGTGATCCGGACCTCGTCGAGGCGGTCCTCGGCGTCCTTGCCGGTCCAGCCCACGCCTCGCAGGTCGGCGAGCACGAGGTGCGTGTCGGTGCCGCCGCTCACGAGCTTCCAGCCGCCGTCCGCCAGCTCGCGACCCATCGCCTTGGTGTTCGTCACCACCTGGTGTGCGTAGTTGCGGAACTCGGGCGTGAGCGCCTCGGCGAAGCAGGCCGCCTTGCCGGCCACGACGTGGCAGAGCGGACCGCCCTGCATGCCGGGGAACACTGCCTTGTCCACCGCCTGCGCATGCTCCTCGCGACACAGGATCAGGCCCGAGCGCGGACCGCGCAGCGTCTTGTGGGTCGTGGTGGTGACCACGTCGCTGTGCTCCACCACGTCAGGGTGCACGCCTGCAGCGACGAGCCCGGAGAAGTGCGCCATGTCGACCATCAGCATCGCGCCGACCTCGTCCGCGACCTGGCGGAAGCGCGCCGCATCGATGATGCGCGGGTAGGCGCTGCCGCCCGCGACGATCAGCTTCGGGCGGTGCTCCTTCGCCAGGTGCAGCACCTCGTCGAAGTCGATCAGGTGGGAATCGCGGTCGACCCCGTAGTGCACGAAGTTGAAGAGCTTGCCGCTGAAGTTGACGTTGTGGCCGTGCGTGAGGTGCCCGCCGTGCGCGAGGCTCATCGCGAGGACCGTGTCGCCGGGCTGCAGCAGCGCCATGTACGCAGCGAAGTTGGCCTGGCTGCCCGCGTGCGGCTGCACGTTCGCATGCTCCGCACCGAACAGCTGCCTGGCGCGGTCGATCGCGAGCTGCTCGACGCGGTCGACGACCTCGCAGCCGCCGTAGTAGCGACGACCCGGATACCCCTCGGCGTACTTGTTCGTGAGCACGCTGCCGACCGCCTCGAGCACGGCTCGCGACGTGAAGTTCTCGCTCGCGATCAGCTCGACCTGGTCGCGCTGGCGGCGCAGCTCGCCCTGGACGAGGTCGGCGAGCGCGGGATCGCTGTCGCGCAGCGTGCGCGACATCTGGTCTGTGGTGGCGGCAGTGGACATCGCGATGGCCTCGCAGGTCGGTGACCGGAACGCGTCCGATCCTATCCCACGTACAATGCGCTCCCATGCGCTCCATCCTGACGCAGCCACGAACCGCCACGCTGATCGCCTGGGCCGTCGCGTTCGCGGCCTACTCGCACGACGTCGGCCTGCCCACCAAGCGCGGCAACGTGCTCATCTGGATCGCCCTGCTGATCGCGGCGATCGGCATCGACCGCCCACGATCCACGTTCTGGTCGTTCGTCACCACGTGGCTGCCGCTGTTCGCCGCGCTCGGCGCGTACGACCTGCTGCGAGGCATGAGCGACGGCCCGCAGCAGCTCGCGCACACCTGGCCGCAGGCGAACATCGACTCGTGGATCGCCGGTGGCGAGCTGCCGAGCACGTGGCTGCAGGACCGGCTGTGGAATCCGGCATCGCCGCACTGGTACGACTACGCGTCGTGGCTCGTGTACCAGAGCCACTTCTTCGTTCCGCTGCTGGTGGCGGTGGTGCTCTGGGCGATCCGTGATCGCATGGCGACCCGCTACGTGCTCGCCTTGGCGGGGCTGAGCTGGCTGGCGCTCGCCACGTACTGGCTCTATCCCGCGCAGCCGCCGTGGATGGTCGCGCGCGACGGCCTCGTCGACGGGCACGTGACTCGGGTGGTGCAGCACATGTGGCAGGACGTGGGCGTGGATCGCGCTGCCCGGGTGTTCACCACCAAGGCAACCGACGGCAGCCGCTACTCCAACCCCGTCGCGGCGATCCCGTCGCTGCACGCGGCGCTCCCGATGCTGGTGGCGGTCGTGCTGTGGGGCAGGCGCCGCTGGCTGAACGTGGTGCTCGCGTGCTATCCGCTCGCCATGGCGTGGACGCTCGTGTACGCCGGGGAGCACTTCATGTTCGACATCCTCGTCGGCTGGACGTACGCGATCGCGATCGGTCTGGTCGCGGTTCGCTACCGCAGCGCGTCGAGCGTGCCGGCGGAGTCGCCGGTCGCCGTGCCGCAGGCCGCGGCGTCCGGAGTCGCCGGCAGCTGATCGGCCCTGTCGATGCTGCGCAGCCGCAGCACCGGCACGCCGCAGATCGTCGCGACCTGCCGGTAGCGCTCGTCGATCAGGTCGCGGAGCCTGTGGTCGTGGTCGATGTGCCACGAGTCGAGCGAGTTCCAGCGCACCACCCAGGTCGGCGCGTGCGGCCCGCCCAGCACGCTGCGAAGCGACGACAGCTGCGGATCACGGACGCGGATCGGCAGGCTCCACGTCATCGGGTATGGCGTGGTCATGCCGGAGCGCTGCAGCACGTTGGCGTGCCCCCAGAACACGATCGTCGTATCGCCCGTTCGTGATGCCTGTGCCAGCCAGTCGCCCACGACCACCGGTCGCCGCTGCACCTCGCCCGCAGCGGTCATGCTGCCCGCCACGACGCATGCGGCGACCGTCGCTGCGGCGGCGCCGACGCCGGATCTCGTGGCGATCCGGGAGATCCGTGACCGAGCAGGTCCGGGACCCGCGGCCACGACGATCCCGGTTCCGACCGCGATCGCCGGCACGAGCTGCAGCAGGTAGTGCGTCCACCAGCTGCCGCCACCAAGCACGCCCATCAGCCCGACCGCTCCCATCGCGAGCACGCCGCCCGCGGTGGCGCGGACCAGCAGCGGGTCGAGGCGCTCGTCGATGCGTTGGCGTCCGGCCACGATCCGAACGCTCCCGACCAGTGCGGCCACGAGCAGCACGAGCAGCCCGCTCAGCACCACAACGCCCGCCAGCAGCCAGAGCCGCTGCAGCTCGGCACCGTTCGACGATTCGAGCACGCGACCTGCGTCCACGCGAAACCCGTAGAGCGCATCCAGCAGCGCACGCGTGCCGGGACCGCGCAGCTCGGCCCACGCCACGACCAGGGAGGCGGCCGCCCCACCCCCGAGCACGCCGCCCACCAGCAGCACGCCGGCCCGTCGTCGCCCGGCAGCGCCACCGACCAGTGCCACCACCAGCATCGCTCCACTCGCAAACGCGAAGCCGTCGACGAACGACTGCTTGACGAGCATCGCGCACAGCGCGACGAATCCGGCAGCGATCGACAGCAGCAGCGCGTCGCGGGCACGGGCGTCGAGCGCGCGCACCACGAGCCACGCCGAACCGGCCGTGAACGCGATCGCGGGCAGCTCCGCGTTCACCGTCTGCCCCTGCAGCATCGCGCTCGACGTGAGCACGGTCGCGACCAGTCCGCTCCAGCGCAGCGCCGTGCTCCCTGCCGCTCGCCCGGCGATCGACGCGCTGGCGAGCACCACGATGCATGCGGCAAGGATGCCGAGCACCCGCAGCGCCCAGGCACCGCCGAGCGCGTTCGCCAGCACGTACCCGGCGATCAACAGCGGCGGACGGTCCACCCACTGGTCACCGTAGATGCTGCCGGAGGCATCCAGCCACCGCGACGCCACGTAGGAGTAGCCACCCTCGTCGATGCCGAGCGGCGACCACACGAACGGCAGCCGGAGCAGCACGGTCGCCACCAGCAACGCCGCGAGCACGCGCCGATCGGTGCGAAGCACGGCATCGACCGCGCGTCGCGCGCGACCGGTTCGCTTGTGCTGGAACGCGTCCACGCGCGAGACCGTACCCCACCGCTGACGCGATCGACCTGTACCGATGCCATGCCGGCGGCCCGACCCGGCCAGCTCGCCCGGCCAGCGACGGCCGATCGTGCGGCGACTGCACCATCGGTCGCTCGTGGCCGGTAGCCTTTGCGAACGCATGGAAGCGACCCGGGGAAGGTCGTGGGGGTACGGGACGGACGCCGCGCCACACGATCAGGATCATCCCCGGAGACGGTCAGGGAGACAGGGAATGATCACTGCAGGCACTCCGCGAATCATCGACCCCAAGCTGCTCACCGCAGCCACCAAGGGTCCGGTCGACGCAGTCGTGTTCTACAAGGCACCCGAGAACGACGTGACGCGCCAGGCAGCGTCGAAGTTCAGCGCGATCGAGGCAATGCCGCTCGGCACGGAGCGCAAGACCGCCGCGTACGAGGCGCTGCATACGCTCGGCACCCAGACCCTCGCCGCGCACCACGACGACCTGCAGGCGCTCGTCGCCGCTGGCAAGGCAACTGCCGTGGACGAGCTGTGGTCGCTCGGCGCGGTGCGCGTGCGTGGTGCGAACCTCGACACGATCAAGTCGCTCGTCGGTCCCGGCGTGCAGGCGATCATGCAGGACACGATCGTCGCCGCTCCCGCCGTCCCCGCAGCCACCGAGGCCGCGGTCGAGGGCGCGGTGCTGACTCCCCTTCCCGCCAACTTCGACCGCGAGACCGGCGCCGCCGAAGCGCGCGCGACGGACGAGGATCCGAACGCCGTCTGGATGGACTGGGGCGTCAAGCGCATGCACGCACCCGACGCCTGGAAGCAGGGCATCACCGGTGCCGGCGTGGTGATCGGCTCGCTCGACACCGGCGTGTACGTCGACCATCCCAACCTGACCCGCAACTACCGCGGCCACAAGGCCGACGGCACCGTCGACAACGACTACAACTGGAAGGACATGGTCAAGGAGCTGCCGGAGGACGGGGTGCTGCCCGACGGCACGAAGTTCGACGACAAGGACAAGGCGCCGAACGGCACCTCGCTCCGACCGATCGACCTGAACGGCCATGGCACGCACACGTCGGGCAGCGCGCTCGGCTGGTCGCCGCAGCACATCACCGGCGTGGCGCCCGACGCGAAGCTGATCGTGTCCCGCGGCCTCGGCGAGAAGGGCGGCTCGATGTTCGACCTCGTCGCCGCGATGGAGTGGTTCATGGCGCCGACGAAGGTCGACGGCACCGCACCGCGCCCCGACCTGGCCCCGGACATCGTCACCAACTCCTGGGGCGGCGCGCCGATGGGCAACCCGTTCCTGTGGATGGCGCTGCGCAACTGGCGCCGCGCCGGGATCATCCCCGTGTTCGCCGCAGGCAACAACCGTGAGGCGAAGCCCGGCGAGGTCGCCGTCCCCGGCATGTACCCGGAGACGATCACCGTCGGCGCGTCCGACCTCGACGACGCCCGCGCATGGTTCTCGATGTACGGTCCGAGCGACTACGCCAACGGCCACAAGCCCGAGGTCATGGCTCCGGGGCACTGGACCTACTCGTCGCTGCCCGACGGCACGACCCGCGACACGTTCCCGGTGAAGATGCCCGACGGATCGACCCGTCTCGCACCGGCGTCCGGCACGTCGATGGCCACCCCCCACGTCGCCGGCGCGATGGCGCTCTACATCCAGGCCCATCCCAACGCGACGTTCGACGACGTGCTGAACGCGCTCAAGGGCAGCGGCAACCTTGCTGACAAGCCCAACGAGGAGCAGGGCTGGGGCATCGTGCAGGTCGACAAGCTAATCGCACCCGGCACGATCGCGAAGGATGCCGTGCTGACCGACAAGGCGCGCGTCGAGGAGCTCGAGGCACAGGTCGCGAAGTCGAAGGTGTTCAACGAGGGCGTCCGCAAGCCGGGCATCCCGCACGTCGACGACGACTCCAGCTCGAAGAGCGACAGCGCACCCGCGAAGGGCGGCGACAACGGCGATCAGGGCGACGTCGTCGCTGCCTGATTCAGGGACCGTCCGCGAGCGCCGCCAGTGCCTGACCGGCACGTCCGGCCGTATCACGCAGCACGCGCACGTCGCCGTCGCCGCGTGACCAGGCCGTGATGTCGAGCACCGTGGATTCGTTGCCGGCCGGCAGCTCGCCGCGATCCAGCGCGAGCTCGACGTGGTCGGCCACGTCGTCGTCGAGCTCGGCCACCACGGACGCGGTAGGGCGACCGGCGCCGTTCGCGCTCGTTGCCGCGATCGGCGGCAGCCGAAGCGAGCCTGCAGGAACGCGCACGCCGATCGGGCCGGGCACGCCGCCGGTGAGCCATGGCCAGCGACCGTCGGGGTTCTCGATCACGAGCGTCCACGGTCCGGGCAGCAGCGCGTGGACCGCCCACGCCGAGCGGCGATCGAGCTCGGGGAAGTGCTCGAGCAGCTGGTCGACGGAGGCGAACACCACTGCCGTCTGCTGCGCGATCGGCCTGCCCTTCGCGGCGTAGAGCGTTCGCACGGCCGTCTCGTCGTCCGCGCGCGCGGCGATCCCGTAGACCGTGTCGGTCGGCACCACCACCAGCGCGCCGCGTTCGAGCGCGTCGCGCAGTCGATCCACTGCCTCGTCGCCGGCCGACGACCCACCCAGCACCTGCATCACGAACCTCCGCCGGGTCGATACCCCACCACCACGCGGTCGATGCCTGCCAGGTCGTCGTGGCCTTCGATCGCCTCGTAGCCGGCGTCGTGCAGCGCGGCCGCGACCATCGTGCGCTGGCCCTGGCCGTGCTCGACCGCGAGCAGCCCACCCGGCTCGAGCAGCGGCAGCGCCTGCTGCGCGAGACGACCGTAGAACGAGCGGGCGTCGGTGCCTTCGGGCAGCAGCAGCGCGACGTGCGGCTCGTGGTCGCGCACGCCCGGCTCGAGGCCCGCTGCATCCACGCCTTCGACGTACGGCGGGTTCGCCACGATCGCGGCCACCCGGCGCAGCTCGCCGACCGGCTCGAGCAGGTCGCCTTCGTGCAGCTGCACGTCCACCCCGTGCCGGGCCGCGTTGATCGCGGCCACGTCCAGCGCGTCACGCGACAGGTCGGTCGCGTGCACGGCCGCGCGCCCGTCGAGCTCCGCGGCGATGCTCACCGCCACGCACCCGCTGCCCGTGCATGCATCCACGAACGTGGAGCTCGTCGCGTGGTCGGCGAAGTGCTCGAGCGCGAGCTCGACCAGCAGCTCCGTCTCCGGACGCGGGACCAGGACCCGTCGGTCGACCGTGAACTCGCGTCCGTAGAACCATGCCGATCCGAGCAGGTAGGCGATCGGCTCGCCCGACACTCGGCGTCCGACGAGCTCGTCGAGCCGTTGCCAGGCCTCTGGCTCGAGCACGCGCTCGGATTCCACTCGCAGGCCCACTCGATCGAGTCCCGTCACGTGTCCGACGAGCAGCTCTGCGTCGAGGCGCGCGGTGTCGCCGACTCCGGCGTCGAGGATCGCTGCCGCCACGGCGCGCAGCGCATCACCGATCGTGGTCGGCACGCCCTCGACGATCATCCGAACCGCTCGTGCAGGCGGGTGCGCTGCTCCTCCTGCTGCAGCGCATCGATCAGGCCGTCGAGCTCTCCCTGCAGCACCTCGTCGAGGTTGTGCGCCGTATAGCCGATCCGGTGATCGGTCACGCGCTTCTGCGCGTAGTTGTAGGTGCGGATCTTCTCGGCCCGGTCCCCGGTGCCGATCGCGCTCTGGCGCTGTTCGCCGAGCTCCGCCGCCTGCCGCTCGAGCTCCAGCTCGTGCAGTCGCGCCCGCAGCACTCGCATCGCCGAGTCCTTGTTCTGGTGCTGCGACTTCTCGTTCTGGCACGTCACCACGATCCCGGTCGGCTCGTGCGTGAGGCGCACCGCGCTGTCGGTGGTGTTGACGCTCTGACCGCCGGGTCCGCTCGACCGGTACACGTCGACGCGCACGTCGTTCATGTCGAGCTCGACCTCGACCTCCTCCACCTCCGGCCGCACCACGACCGACGCGGTCGAGGTGTGGATGCGACCCTGCGACTCGGTCTTGGGAACCCGCTGCACGCGGTGCACGCCACTCTCCCACTTGAGCTTCGCGTATGCGTCGTCGCCGGCGACCGAGAAGAACGCCTCCTTGTAGCCGCCGGCATCGCCGTCGGTGGTCGAGATCAGGTCGACGCGCAGCCCGTGGCGCTGCGCGTAGCGCAGGTACATGTTGGTGAGGTCTCCGGCCCAGATCGCCGCCTCGTCGCCGCCGGCGCCGGGGCGGATCTCCACGATCACGTCCTTGTGGTCGTTCGGGTCGGTCTCGATCATCGCGAGGCGCAGGTCGTGTTCCACGACCGGCAGCGTCTCCTCGGCCTCTGCCCGCTGCGCCTTGGCCATCTCGCGGATCTCGGGGTCGTCGTCGCCCGCGAGCTCCTTGGCCTCCTCCAGCTGCGCGTGCAGCTCGCGCCAGCGCGCGGCAAGGTCGGCTGCGTGCTGCAGCCGCTTGTGCTCGCGCGTCACTTCGACCGCGCGCTGCTGGTCGTCGAAGAGCGACGGGTCCGACAGTGCGCGTTCGATCTCCGCGAAGGAGCGTTCGATGTCCTCGACGAGGGGTTCCACGGATCGCGATGATACCGGCCCGGCTGCAACCCGGCCGAAGCGGGGGTGTACGAATCCACCGCTCCGTCGTACGCTCGAGGTACGGGTGCAGCCAGGCACCCGGTTGCACCATTGGGGGGAGATGACCGGACCCGTCCGTCATCGCGTGCCGCTGCACGCAGCCGACACCGCGAAGCCAGCGTCGCCGCGCGACGCCGACAGCCCACGCCCGAAGCCGGTCGGACGGGCCTCGCACGCGGATGCGCCGAAGCAGTCGGCCAGCGACACGTCAGGCGCGCCCGCCGCAGCAGGTGACCAGGCACACGACGGTGCCACGGCGCTCTCGTCACCCGCCGGCGGCGCCCATGCCGCGCCCGCGCGGCACGACGGGACGATCAACTCCCGGGGCGAGCGGATCGTTCGCAGCGAGGAAGATCGCGATGCGCCACGAACAACCGATCGCACCGGCCAGGTCCTCGACGCCGAGGCGCAGGAGCTGTCGGACCTGGGCTTCGAGACCCGACATGGCAGTCGCCTCAATCCGTTCGACGAGCACGGCTGGGATCCCGCCAACGACGACCTCACCAAGGCGAAGAACGCGCACCGCACCAACACTGCCCGCGAGATGCGCGAGGCGATCGACGAGGGCTACAACTGGTTCGAGGGCGACCTGCGGATGACCGACGACGGCACGCCGGTGATGGCACACGATTCCGACAATAAGGGCGACGGCCTGACGCTCGATGAGTGGCTCGCGATCGGAGACTCCTCCGAGCGCGGCATGAAGGTCGACGTGAAGGAAGCGGAGGCGATCCCGAAGCTGCTCGACGCGCTCGAGCGCAGCGGAATCCCCGACGGCCGGATCATGATCAACGTCGCCGCCGGCCAGGTCGACTCGACTGCCGTGCAACGGATCCGCGAACGTTTCCCCGACGCGTGGCTCGCGCTCAACCCGACGATCCGCGAAGGACGCGGCTACTCCGACGCGGATCTCAGGCAGATCACGGACATGGCCGACGCGGCCGGCGGCCGGGTCACGTTCCCGATCCGCTGGGACATCGCCTCCGACAAGGCGATCACGGCGCTCGCGCCGCACGGCAAGGTGTCGATCTGGACAGCGAAGTCGCATGGCACGCCCGACAACCGCGGTCGCGCCACGCACGACCTGCGATCGCGCGGCGTGGAAGGCGTGATCGACCTGGGCGACCCGCTGTCGCTCAAGGAGCAGGCGATCGAGCACCTGCTCGACATCTGGGAATCCGCTCCGTCGCGCGCGGTGCGAAGCGTTCCCGGGCGAATCGCGGATGGCGCATCCACCGCGTGGCACGCGGGCACGTCGCTCGCGACCGGCGCGGCGCGCGAGACGATCCACGCCGCGGGTGGAGCGCTCGACGCCGCACGAGGCGCCGCATCCCACATCCCGGGCATCGGCGGGCTGTTCGACTAGCGCTTGTGGACGGGTCCGTGTCCTCGGTGCGGCGGCTGCTCGCCCGCGCGCGCACGAACCGTCGGTGACCGGTCGACTAAATTGCGGGCATGGTCGCGACGGCACGTGAGTCTGCCCGGCGGCGCCCGTCGGCCGGTCGACGCGCGCTGGGCTGGCTGCTGCGCATCGTGGCGTTCGGCATCCTCTTCGGTATCGGGGGCTGGATCGGGCTCGTCGTCGCGGCGTTTCCCACGCTCGACGACCTCGAGCAGCGTGCGGAGGTCCGCTACGTGCCCGGGGCGATCCTGGCGTCCGACGGCACGACGGTCCTGCGACGCCTTCGCGCACCCAGGACCCGCACGTACCTCGACGCCGGAGACGTTCCCGAGCTCGTCTCGGACGCGGTGATCGCGGCCGAGGATCGACGCTTCTACGAACACTCCGGGATCGACGTTCGCGGGATCGCTCGCGCGGCCAGGGCCGACCTGAGGTCGCGAACCGCCGCACAGGGCGGCTCCACGATCACGCAGCAGCTCGTGAAGAACACCTACGTCGGACCCGACCGGACGCTCGCACGCAAGTCGCGCGAGGCGATCCTCGCGGTCGCGCTGGAAACCCGCTGGACCAAGGACCGGATCCTCGCGGCCTATCTCAACTCCGCATACTTCGGCAGCGGCCGCTACGGGATCGTCGACGCCGCACGCGGCTACTTCGGAACCAGCGTCGACAAGCTCACGCCTGCGCAGGCCGCGCTGCTCGCGGGGCTGCTGCGAGCGCCGGAGTCCAACAACCCCGATCGCGCGCCCGCGCAGGCGCGCAAGGCGCGAGCACGCGTGCTCGACGCGATGGCCGAGATGGGGTCGATCAGCGCCGCGCAGCATCGGACCGCGAACGCCGCACCGCTGCCCGCTCCACGAAGGCGTCGCTCGTCGAGCGCCACGGAGCTTGCCCCGCACCTGTCGGACGTGATCGTCGGCGACCTGATCGAGCAGTACGGCGTGGCACGAGCGCTCGGCGGCGGGCTTCGCGTTCGCACCACGATCGACGCCGACATGCAGCGTGCCGCCAACGACGCGCTCGTGCCGATCACGCGGGCCGGTCTCGACTCCGCGATCGTGGTGATCGATCCCCGCAAGGACGAGATCCGCGCGGTGACGCAGGCGGGGCCCGGAGCGCGTGGCGCGTTCAACGTCGCGTTCGATGGCCACCGCCAACCGGGCTCCGCGTTCAAGCCGTTCATGCTCGCCGCCGCATACCGCGCCGGCTATGCACCCGGCACGATCGTGACGAGTGCCCCGTTCGACAAGCAGTATCCGGGCGGTCGCTTCGCCGTCACCAACGGTGGCGGCTACGCCGGCCAGACCACGCTCGAGCACGCCACGTGGCACAGCGACAACACCGTGTTCGCCCGCCTCCAGGACCGGCTCGGCATCCAGTCGGCGATCGACGTGGCGGAGGCTGCCGGCATCCGCAGCCGGATGGACCCCGTGCCCGCGCTCGTGCTCGGTGCACTACCCCAGGGCACGACCCCGGTCGAGCTCGCGCACGCCTACGCCACCTTTGCGGCGCACGGCAGCCGCACCTCGATGGTCGGCGCCGGCGGGCCTCGCTACCTCTCGTTCGTGAGCGAGCCGGGCACCGATGATCCGTGGCGACCGCGCGCGATCAGGCGGCAGGTGCTCGACCAAGGGATCGCCGATCAGGTCACCGCAACGCTGCAGGGTGTGATCCGTTCCGGCACCGGTACGGGGGCCGCGATCGGACGCCCGGCCGCCGGCAAGACC
>JAGQUL010000385.1 GCA_020438525.1 Thermoleophilia bacterium
CACCAGCACTTCATGCTGATCCCGGTGTTCACCGTGGCCGAGAACATCGTGCTCGCCGACGAGCCGACGCAGGGCATGCGGCTCGACATCAAGGCCGCCGAGCAGCGCGTCGCCGAGCTGAGCGAGCAGTACGGACTGAGCGTCGACCCGGCTGCACGGGTGCAGGACATCACCGTCGGCCAGCAGCAGCGCGCGGAGATCCTCAAGGCGCTCTTCCGCAAGGCGCGAATCCTGATCCTCGACGAGCCCACGGCCGTGCTCACGCCGCAGGAGATCGACGAGCTGCTCAACGTCGTGCGCCAGCTTCGCGACGAAGGCATGTCGATCATCATGATCAGCCACAAGCTCAAGGAGGTGCTGTCGATCGCCGACCGCATCTCCGTGCTGCGTCGCGGCGAGATGGTGGGAACGGTCGACGCCGCGGGCCAGACCGAGCAGTCGCTGGCGCGCATGATGGTGGGCCGCGACGTGCTGCTGCAGGTCGAGAAGGGCGAGAGCATCCCCGAGCGCCCGGTCCTGCAGATGCAGGACGTCTGGGTGAAGGACGATCGCGAGCTCGACGCGGTGCGCGGCGCCACGTTCGAGGTACACGCCGGCGAGATCGTCGCGCTTGCGGGCATCGACGGCAACGGGCAGGAGGAGCTCGTCGACGCGATCGCCGGGCTACGCCCGCTCGAACGCGGACGGATCGTGCTCGACGGCGAGGACGTCACCGGACTGTCGCCGCACGAGATCAGCCGCGCCGGCCTCGCACACATCCCGCAGGACCGCCTGAGGCGCGGGATGATCGTCGACTTCGACCTGCGCGAGAACGCGATCCTGCACGACTGGGACAAGCCCGACATCGTGCGGTTCGGCGTGATCGATCGCGAGGCGAGCGCCGAGCGTGCGCAGATGCTGATCGACATGTACGACGTGCGCAGCGGCGCGGGCATCGTGTCGCGCGCCGGATCGCTCTCGGGCGGCAACCAGCAGAAGCTCGTGATCGCGCGAGAGATCCAGCGTGACCCCAAGCTGCTGATCGCCGCCCAGCCGACACGCGGCGTCGACATCGGCGCGATCGAGTTCATCCACAAGCGCCTCGTCGAGGAGCGTGACGCCGGCACCGCAGTGCTGCTCGTCTCGCTCGAGATGCAGGAGGTGCTCTCGCTCGCCGACCGCATCGTCGTGATCTTCGAGGGCGAGATCGTCGCCGAGTACGAGGGCGGCACCGTCGACGAGCAGCAGCTCGGCCTGGCGATGGTCGGCTCCGCCGACGTGGCGGGGGGTGCGTCGTGATCGACAAGGCGCGCATCGAGGCGGCGCTCGTGCCGATCTTCGCGGTCGGCGCAGCGATGCTCGTCGGCATGGTGCTGATCGGCCTGATCGGCTACGACCCGTTCTATGCGTACTCGGCGCTGCTGCAGGGCGCGATCGGCTCACCCACCGCCATCGGCGCGACGATCCTCCGTGCCGCGCCGATCGTGCTCACGGGCCTGAGCGTCATGATCGCGTTCCGTGCGGGCCTGTTCAACATCGGTGGCAACGGCCAGGCGATCATGGGCCTGCTGCTCGGCGGATTCATCGCCATCCACGGGGGATTCCTGCCGGGCCCGAGCCACTGGTTCATCGCGCTCGCGGGCGCCGCGGTCGCCGGGGGGCTGTGGGGAGCACTTGCAGGCTTCCTGAAGGTGGCGCGTGGCGCGAACGAGGTGGTCGTCACGATCATGCTCAACTACATCGCGATCCGGTTCGGCGAGTACCTGCTCGGGCTCGGCGGACCGCTGCAGGAGAAGGGATCGAGCGTCCCGGCAAGCGCGTCGTTCGCGGATAACGCACGCCTGCCGGTTTTCTGGCGCCCCGACCCGTTCACGGAGGTCCACCTCGGCGTGATCGTCGCGCTCGCCGCGGCAGCGTTCGTGTGGTTCTTCATCAACCGAACGTCGCTCGGCTATCAGGTGCGCGCCGTGGGCCTGCAGCCCGACGCGGCGGAGTACGGCGGCATGAGCGTCACCAAGGTGACCGTGATCGCGATGTTCATGGCCGGTGCACTCGCCGGACTCGGCGGCGCAGTCGCCACGCTCGGCGAGCTCGAACGACTGCAGAAGAGCGAGCTCGGCGTGATCCAGGTCGGCTTCACCGGCATCGCAGTGGCGCTGCTCGGACGCAACACCGCATGGGGCTGCCTGTTCGCCGGCCTGCTGCTCGGCGCGCTCGACTCCGGCGCGGTCGGCATCCAGAACCAGAACGCGCTGCCGCCCGGCGTCGGAACCAAGCTGATCGGCGTGATCCAGGGCGTGATCGTGCTCTTCGTCGGCATCGACGTGGTGTTCCGACGAGCATCCACGCTGGTGGTCGGCGCGTTCGGGTCCAAGGGTCCAGCGGAGATGGTGGACACATGAACGAGTTCATCGACGTCTGGATCGTCGGCCTCGGCCTCGCGACGCTGACGTTTGCCACGCCGCTCATCTTCGCGGCGCTCGGCGGCCTGTTCAGCGAGCGCAGCGGCATCGTCAACATCGCGCTCGAGGGCATGATGACCGCCGGCGCGTTCTTCGCGATCTACATCTCCGCGCAGACCGGGACATGGGTGCTCGGCCTCGTCGCCGCGATCGTCGCCGGCATGGCGTTCGCTGCGCTGCACGCAGTGGCCACGATCACCTTCCAGGCCGACCAGATCGTCAGCGGCACCGCGATCATCCTGATCGCGGCCGGGCTCGTGAACTTCCTCAACCTCACGCTCTTCGGTCCCCAGGGTTCGCCCGCCGACGTGTCTGTCGCGCCACGGCTTGGTGCGCTGCCGGTCATCGGTCCGATCCTCGAGCCGATCCCGATCATCGGCGAGATGTACCTGCTCACCGTGCTGGCGTTCCTGGCCGTCGCCGGAACCGTGTTCGTCGTGTTCCGCACCCCGTTCGGCCTGCGCCTGCGCAGCGTCGGCGAGCACCCGCGCGCCGCCGATACCGTCGGGATCAGCCCGTTCCGGATGCGCTACGTCGCCGTGCTGATCAGCGGTGGACTCGCCGGCGTCGGCGGTGCGTTCATCAGCTTCAACGTCAGCTCCTACACCGAGAACATGGTCGCCGGCAACGGCTTCATCGCGCTGGCCGCCCTGATCTTCGGAAAGTGGCGCCCCGTTCCGGTGATGATGGCGTGCCTGCTGTTCGGCTTCTCGCAGGGGCT
>JAGQUL010000065.1 GCA_020438525.1 Thermoleophilia bacterium
TGCCAGCCTCTGCTGCGGCACCGCCGGCCTTCACCGCGGAGCTTGCAACGTCGGCGACCGCGTCGCCCTGCTTCATCCACAGCCCGTACTTCACGAGGTCGCTGCGCGACAGCCGCGACGCCTCCGTGAGGTTGCGCGCCGCAGCGTTCGTGGCGGCCTTGCGCAGCGGATGGAAGAGCCTGCTGGTTGCGCTCGCCTCGGAGCGAAGCGCGCTCGCCGCCTCCCGGGCGATCGTGCCGCTTCGATCCAGCGTGCCCGCAGTCACCTCGCGCAGCGCGGCACGCGCCGCAGCCTTCGTCGCATCGCTCGCGCCGTTGATCGCCGTGCGCTGGAGCACGTGGGTGAGGTTGCCGGTCGAGGACGCGAGCGCGGTCGTTCCTGCCACGCCGGCCAGCGCCAGCGCGCCCATGCCGAGCGTCATCTTCAGCTCGGTCGCCTTGCCGTCGCGCACCTGCTGGTCGACCTGCTCGAGCTCGGCCCGACCCTCGGCGGTGTTCGTGTAGTAGTCGAACGCCTGCTGCAGGTCGGACTCGCTCAGCGGCAGCGACCGCAGCTGCGCCGTGACCATCATCCGCGTCTTGGAGTCGAATCCCTGGTCCTTGAGCGCGGCCTGGAAGCGGTCGTTCCACTCGCCGTTCCACGCGGGCTCGCTCGACCCGGGTGCCTGGTCCTGCGACCACGTCGCAGGCTCGCCACCCTGTGGCGACGAATCCATCGCGGCGTAGGAATCGGTGTTGGCGGGCGCGGTGCCGGCGGGCACGTCCCCACCCCCAGCGGCCTGCTCCTGCTGGAGCATCAGCTGGTAGTCGTTGAACTCGGGCGACTGCATGAAGCGGATCGCCTCGTCGTACAGCGCGCCGAGATCCTCGGGCGAGAGGTCCGACTGCGCGAGCTGCTGCAGCTCGTCGTCGCGGAAGATGCCGAGCGCGGCAAGGTCGTCGAGCGTGGCGGTGGGTGCGTTGCTGATCGCCGGCTGCGTGCCGGCAACGGCGCTGAATGCGTCGGTGGCGTCGGTGCCGTAGTAGGCGCCGCCGCCGTCGTCGACGTACGAGGTGTCGGCGCTGCGATAAGCGACATCGCCGCCGCCCGACACGACCTCGCCACCACCGTAGGTCGATGCGTCGCCCACGAAGGCGCCGGCATCACCGGGCGAGTACGGACCCTCGTACGAGGTATCGACGGGCGCTCCCGCCACGATCGGATCGTACGGCGAGCGCAGGCTGCTGGCTGCAGCGGCAGTGGTCGGCGTCATGCTGTGTTCCCCCTCCAGAAAGCCACGGGCAAAGGTCGGCGTGCTCCGCGGCTCCTGTCACCACTGTGCGACAGCTCGGCGGATCTGCCAAGGGGGAATCCGCAGACGTGCTGCGAGTGCCGGTCAGGCGGCGGGCGGCTGGTGGTGCGCGTCGCGCGCCCAGATCTTCGTCGCGCCGTCCACGACCAGCACCAGGCGCGGGTCGCGGACCCAGCCGAAGTGCGCCTTGGCGTTGCCCTCGAAGTGCAGCAGCTGCACCGCGCCCGATGCGGCGTCGGCGGCGCCGGACGCGGCATCGTGCGGATTGCGAGCGGTCACCACGCCCAGCGCTCGCACGAAGAAGCGATCGCCCTGCTGGAACACGCCGGCGGCCGTTCGCTGGTCGCCGCGGCTCAGCATGTACGCGGCGCGGCGCGCGTTGGCGAGCGAGTCGTAGCCCTCGGGGCGGCCGTAGCCGGTGAGCGTGTCGCGCACGCTGAAGAACCCGGCGCCCGGCTGGTCGAGCAGGGCGAGCTCGCTGCGCAGCGGGCTGCGAAAGCGCGGGCCGGCGGCGGCGAGCGCAACGGTGGGCGACGACGAAGCGGGGATGTTCGTTGAGATCTGCATGCGCCGATCCTACGAGGCGCGGGCCGGACGGCGCGTTGCATCGACCACGCGGGGCTGACCATGGGCGCGTGCCATCGCGCGTTACGGCTCACGGCACCCAGGGTGCAATGACCTCGACGCGAACCTTTGCTCGGTATCGCCCGGGAGGTGTTGCTTCAGCTGGTCGAAGCCCGAACACCAGGTCGGCGGTACCGGTCTGCGCCGAGCCTCCGGTATGGGCCACGGTATCGGGCGTCGTCGGCACTGCCCGCCAAGGGTCGCTGTCGAGCGCCTGGCAGCTCGTCGACGGATCGACGGTCCAGTCCGCAAGCGAAGATCCACCGATCTGCTGCAGGCAGACGCCGAACATGCTCGTCGTGCTTGCCGAGCCCCACGTGTTGCCGCCGCCATAGTCGGAGATCGTGCCGGCAGGCAGCTGGCGATGGATCGTGCCGCCTTCGCCGACCGCGATCGCACGGCTCGTGTCGAGCGCGTCGTAGCCGCCGATCATGAGCCAGAAGTTCTCGTCGTAGGAGCTGGTCGCGAAGTCGTCGCCGGAGCTGGCCAGCGCCGTGACACTTGCGGTGGTGATCACGGAGCTGCCATGCCATGTGACGTCGGTCGTCTGGTTCAGGATGCTCGACCCGGGCGGATTGGTCCATGTCGTACCGCCGTTGCGAGTGACGTAGATCTCGCCGTAGTTCCATGGGCCGACCACGACGCTCTCACCGTCGCCGGACACGGCGATCCGGACGAATGCCTCGCCAGGGGTGGCGACCGGGATCGTGCGCGCCGTCCACGTGCGACCGCCATCGGTGGACTGCTCGAGCGTCTCGTCATCGCCGACGAGCCACGCCTCGCCCGGATTCGCCCATGCGATGTCGTTGAGGTCGTCGGTGCCGGATGCCGCGGTTCGCACGGTCGTCCACGTCACGCCGGCATCGTCGGACCGCAGCACGACCCCGCCGTCGCCAGCGGCGAGCAGGTAGCGACCGCTGTCGCCGCTGACTGCGTTGAGGCGCGTGGTCGTGCCACTCGCAACCGGCGCCCAGGTCGTCCCGCCGTTCGTGGTGCGAACGATGGATCCGGCCTCGCCGACCGCCACCGCCACGGTAGGCGACAACGCCGTGACGCCGCGCAGGATCGCAGTCGTGCCCGACGCCTGGTTGGCCCAGGTGGCACCGCCGTCATCGGTGCGGCGGATCTTGCCGGCATCGCCGACCGCCCATGCAAGGTCGGCGTCGACCATCGCAACGGCGTTCAGCCGCTCACCGTTCGCGCGAACGCGCTGGCGCACCCAGGTCTGGCCGGTGTCGTTGGATGAGATCACGAGACCGCCGGCACCGATCGCGTACATCCGGGTGCCTTCGCGCTCGATCGCCACGAGGTCCTCGGCGGTGATGTCGCCGCCAACTCGCGTCCAGCTGGAGCCACCGTCGGTCGTTCGCTGCATCTCCCCCTGCCAGCCGACCGCGACGGCGGTGTTGGCGTCGACCGCTGCGATGTCGCGCATCGGCATGTACGAGCTCGTGCTGGCGTCCGCGAACGTCGCGCCATCGACCGATCGGCGAACGTCACCACCGTCACATGCGGCCCAGACGACCAGGGCGCTGGGCGCGTCGATGGACTTGCAGCTGCCGGAGGCACCGGTCGAGATCGAGCTCCAGGTGTCTCCGCCGTTGGTGGTCTTGTAGACGGTGTTGGAGTGGCGAAGCATGTACGCGGTCGAGGCATTGACCATGTCGACCTTGTTGAAGTAGGTGCCGCCCGGGGGCGGGGTCGTCGGCGCCTGCCAGGTCCCTCCGCCGTCGGTGGTGTATCGAAGCTCGCCATCGAACGTGACGAACATCGCGCTCGACGAGTTGATCGAATCGATCGACATGACCCGTCCGGTCGCACCCGTCGCGTTGGTGAGCGACCAGCTCGTCCCGCCGTTGGTGGTCTTGTAGATGGTGCCGACGTCGCAGCCTGCCCACGCATCGTTGGTGGTGTTGGCCGACACGGAATTGCACCCGCTGCCCATGCCCCCGCCGCCCGGCCACGTCGCACCCGAATCCGAGGTGGACCGCGAGCCGCCCCACCCGTTCACGATGAACGCTCGCGACGACAGGCCGGGCACGATCGACAGGCCGCGCTGCGGCTCGGAGTCGGAGACGGTCGTCGCCCAGTTCGGCTCGTCGTCAACCATCGCCGTGCCGGAAGAGTCGTACTGGCTCAGGCGCAGCATCGCTGTGTCGTTGCTGGAGCCGAACGTGAAGCGGCACACCTGCGCGCCGGTTGCGGTCGTGGCGGGGGTGTCGGGCTGGACGATGCCGAGCGAAACTGCCGCGACTGCCTGACAGCCGTCGACGAACGTGGTCGCGCTCGGCACCTCCATCGTCACGACGGTGCTCGACGTGGCGCCGACCACCGGGCTTGGCGAGAGCGCGTGGCCGGTCGCTGCGAGCACCACGACTACCGCGAGCACCATGCTCGCGCGCGAAAGCTTCGCGCGTGAAGACCGGAAGGCTTGTCTGACCACTCATCAGGGATCGGCGAATGCGACACCGACCTTGAGGACAGATGGATCGTCGGCGGTCATCACAAGCGGTGCTGTCGCGTCAGCTCTCCGCCATCTCGAGCAGCAGTTCGAGGTGCCAGCGGGCGGCGTAGGCGATGTCGTCGGCCTTCACCCGCTCGTTGGGGGCGTGCACGCCGGCCTGGTAGTCGGCAGGCGTCGTGTGCTGCCAGGGCCACAGGCCATATGTCGTCGTGCCCCACGCACGGCGCAGGTGAGAGGCGTCCGTGTAGAACGAGTTCATCGTCGGCACCATCACGAGCGGCCGGCCGTCGACGCGCTCAAGGGCCTGCTCACAGGCCGAGGTGAATGCATCATCGGGCTCGGAAGCGCTGCCGCCCACGGGCCCGGAGGCTGCGGGAACGAGCTCCCAGTCGTCGGCGTCGACCTGCGCGGCAGCAAGCAGCCCACGCAGCTGGTCGACGGCCTCGTCAGCGCTGCGCCCGGGAAGCACGCGGCAGTCGATCCGGCATGTGGCGTGGTCGGGCACGACGTTGACGGCCTCGGAGCCGCGCAGCATCGTCGGGGTGTAGGTCGTGCGCGTGATCGCATCGAGCGATGCGGCAAGCTCGGGGACGGCGGTCTGCGCGCGTGCGACGAGCGCGGTCAGGTCGCTCGTATCGACGTCTTCCCCCAGGATCCCGCGCAACATGCGCTCGGCGGCGGGGATCAGGTCGCGCTCCTTGGGCGCGGCCTCGAGCGCGGCGAGCAGACGCGCGATGGTGAGCACCGGGTTGTGCACCGCGGCGGGGTTGGAGGCGTGCCCGCCGGCGCCGCGGGCGTGCAGCTCGATCGGCAGCAGCGCCTTGTCGGCCACGCCGTAGAGCACGGCGATGCGGCCGTCGGGCAGCTCGATGTGGCGGCCACCGCCTTCCTCGAGCGCCCAGTCCGTACGCAGGTCGGGGCGGTGCTCGACGAGCCAGCGCATGCCCACGCCCGCGGTGTTGACCTCCTCGTCCGACTGCGCGATCAGGCGCACGTCGCCCGGCGGAGTCACGCCGCTCTGCACGAGCGCGACGAGCGCGGCGGCGCGCGTGGCGACCTGCGCCTTCATGTCCACGGCGCCGCGGCCCCAGACGAAGCCGTCGTCGTCGAGCACGCCGGCAAACGGCGGGTGCTGCCAGGCCTCGAGCTCGCCCGGCGGGACGACGTCGAGGTGGCCGCAGAGCGCGAGCGACGGTCCGTCGCCGGAGCCGGGAACGGTGGCGACGAGGTTCTTGCGATCGGGGTCGGGGCCGACGAGCTCGGACGCGACACCATGGGCAGCGAGCCACTCCTTGAGCACGGTGGCGGCGACGGTCTCGCGGCCGGGCGGGTTGGAGGTGTCGACGCGGATCAGTGCGCGTGCGAGCTCGATGGCGTTGGGGCCGACGTCGGCGAAGCGCGCGGCGGTGGTGATGGCGGGGGCTCGATCTTCCATTGCGCAGTGTCCTACCCGCCGAGCGGCGTGGGTCACCACGCGCTGCGCCGCGAGCAGCGCGCGGTGGCCGGAAGCGACTCGCGTCGCGGGTCAGGCGAGCGCGGGTACGTCGACCATCTGGAACAGGCCGAGGATGTTGCCGTCCGGGTCGGTGAACCAGACGCCGCGCGCCTCTGCTTCGCCCATCACGGCGACCTCGCCGTCCCAGCTCACGCCGGGCATGTCCGGGTAGGTCTCGAACGTCACGCCGTGGTCCTTGAGCTCGGCGATCTCGTCGTCGACGTGATCGGTGCGGAACGACACGAGCGTGTGTCGAGCGGTACCGGCGTGCTCGGTCGGGTAGACGAACAGCTCGCTGCCGTCGCCGGCCGCGAGCATGAGGCCGCCCTCGTTCTGGCCGAGCACCTCGCATCCGAGCGTGTCTTCGTAGAAGCGGCGTGCGCTCTCGAGATCACGGACCGGGATGCAGGCCACGGCCTTGGTGGATCCGATCATGGTGTCCCCCTTTCGATCGGTTCGTCGCGGCACGTCGCGCGCGGGGTGCACGCGCTGCCACGTCCACGGTAGCCGCGGTACGCGTGGTTACACGTCGCGGCGCGACTCGCGCCAGGCGATGTAGCGACGAACCGCATCGGGGTCGGCGGACTCGGGATCGGGCGATGCCTCGAACGCGCGGTCGCGGGCGGAGCTGAGCCGGTCGCGGGTTCGGCGTGCGTGTTCACAGACGTCCCAGTGGCAGCGGTAGACGAACGCGTCGTCGAGCTCGTCGCGACTGGTGCCGCGGGGGATCGTGAAGCCGGTCCGGTCGACGTACACGGCGACGAACCCCGCGTGCGCGACCGTATCGAAGGTTGCGGCCGTTGCGACCGGGCGCGCGACGATCGGCAGGCTGCTGCCGATCGCGCTGCCCAGGTTGGCGATCCAGCGCACCGCACGACCGCAAGCGTCACACTCGTGGAACTCGCTGCGATCGTCGCGGCGCCGCGGATCGTTCCACAGCCGATCGTGGAGCTCCACGAGCTCGGCGTCGGTCGGCTGTCGGCGGGTGGCGCACATTGCAGCGCAGCATTCTGCGCAGCGCCGCCGGACCCTGCCGGTGTCGGTCCTGCTCAGTCGTTGTCGATGATCTCGAAGGCGTTTTCGAAGGCGTCGAACGCCTGGCCGGCGAGCAGCTTCACCTGCGGGCCGTGGTCCGGTCCGTATGCGCTGCCGTAGGCGGAGATCGCCTGCTCGAGCAGCTGCTGGCCCTCGACCACGTGCTGGCGGGCGGCGACGAGGTCCTGAAACTCCGAGCGCGGCTCGGCCACCATCAGCACGGAGGCAGCGCGAGCTGCGTCGCGCACGCCGGCCTGCAGGTTCGCGAGCGTGTCGGCGTACGGCGCGTTCGACACGTTCGCGGCGTAGCCCTGCGCGTTGGCGAGCAGGACACGTGCTTCGGCGAGCGAGCCGGGGCGGGGGGAAACGAGCTGCATTGCTGGCTCCGAATCTGGGGGGAGTATGGGAGGCGGTCGCCCGAACGCGACCGTGCACGAGCATGGTACGTCGCCGAACACACGTGCTGCGGCAGTTCGCTGGGCCACCTCATCGACGTGTCACGCGGCGCGCGCGTGGCAGACTTCCTGCAGGGCGGCCGGAACCCGCGTCGCCGCAGCCAGCCAGATCGCAGGAAGGCGCGACCGTGGAACGTACCCTTGAAGGACGACGAATCGTGCTCGGCGTCACCGGCGGTGTCGCCGCCTACAAGGCCGTCGAGCTCTGCCGCGAGCTCGTTCGTCGCGGCGCGTTCGTGAGCCCGATCCTCACTGCGTCCGCACTGCGCTTCATCGGCGCCGCAACCTTCAGCGCCGTGGCATCCGAGCCCGCCCGCACCACGCTCTGGGACTCCCCCGAGCCGAGCCCGCACACCGACCTGGGCCAGCAGGCCGACCTGATCGTCGTGGCTCCCGCCACCGCCAACCTGCTCGCCGCAGCCCGCGCCGGCACCTCCCACGACCTGCTCTCCACCACCCTGCTCGCCACCCGCGCGCCGCTCGTCGCGTGCCCGGCGATGCACACCGAGATGTGGGA
>JAGQUL010000386.1 GCA_020438525.1 Thermoleophilia bacterium
CGCCCCCGTCGTCGTTCCTCCACCATCGCGGCAATTTCACGAAACCCGAACTTGTGTGATCGCGACCACCTGCCGATCCCCCCGCCAAGCCGCATGAAGCGCACTGCATGTGGGGTCGATCGTTTGGCGAGGCCTGCACCGAGGTAGGTCCCGACGACGGCGCCCGTCCGTGTGCCGACACGACCCACGCACCGCATGACCGACCTGCAGCTCACACCGATCGGCACGAGCCCCGCCTGGTACAACCCGGGCGAGCCCAGCAGTGGCTTCCTGCTCGAGGCCGACGGTGCCCGCGTGCTCGTCGACTGCGGCAGCGGCGTGATCTCGCGGTACCTGGCGCTGTACGGCGCGGATGCACCGATCGACGCGATCGTGCTGAGTCACGTCCACGCCGACCACTGCTTCGACCTGATCCCGCTCAAGTACGGCATCGACTACGGCCAGCTCGGCAGCTGGTCGCCGCAGCTCTGGTTGCCGCCCGGCGCCCGCGAGCGGCTCGGTCGGCTCGTCACCGCGTGGGACGAGGACTTCTCGTACTTCACCGAGACGTTCGACGTGCACGAGTTCGGAACCGATGACGCGTTCGACGTGGGGCCCTTCAGCGTCAGCGCGCTCGACGTGCCGCACTACATCGAGAGCGCGGCGCTTCGTTTCGACGTCGGCGCCACGAGCTTCGGCTACAGCAGCGACCTCGGACCCTTCGACGGTCTTGCTCCGTTCATGCGCGAGGTCGACCTGCTGCTGTGCGAGGCGGCGTTCAGCGAGGACGGCGACCTCGACAAGCCCGACCGTGGACACATCACCGCGACCGAGGCAGGCGAGATCGCCCGTTCCGCGGGTGCTCACAGCCTGCTGCTCACGCACGTGCCCGAGGAGCTGGGCGTCGATCGCTCCCGTGCCGCCGCGGCCCGCGCGTTCGGCGGGCCCGTCGAGGTCGCGCGCAGCAGCGTGACCTACGACGTGGCGGAAAGGCTCGCCGCGGCAAGCTGACGCTCCTTCGGTTTGGAAAGTGAACGGTCGTGGCAGACCGGCGAGCATGACCTCGCTCGCACTCGGCGCCGCCAGGCGCACCGCCCGATACCTCGTCCGCAACCACGTCGCGCTGCTCGCGCTCTTCGTCGCGCTGAGCTCGACCGCGGTCGCGGCCACCGCGGTGAGCCGCAACAGCGTGGGCACCGCACAGCTCAAGGCGCGCGCCGTGACCGCGCCGAAGGTCGCGTCCAACGCGATCCAGTCGCGACACGTCGCAGCGAACGCGCTGACCGGTGCCGACATCCGCGAGTCGTCGCTCGGCATCGTGCCGAATGCGACCAACGCCACGAACGCGACGAGCGCTGAGAGCGCGACCACGGCGACGTCGGCAACCACGGCGACCACGGCGACCAGCGCGACCAGCGCGACCAACGCGAGCCACGCGACGTCCGCCGACAGCGCGACCTCGGCCACGACGGCGAGCGACGCCGACAAGCTCGGCGGCGTCGCCGCCGCATCGTACGCTCGCAAGGATCAGCAGAGCGTGTTCGTGCTCGACATCGATACCGCGCAGTTCTCCAACGGCGCCAACAACGCGACGGCCACGCACCCGCGGCCCGGGTTCTGGCAGTTCGCGGACGCGGACGGTGGCGAGTCCTTGGTCGGCATGTCGGTCGCCCGTCCGTCGAGCCTGCTCGGCGTGGCGCAGAAGATCGTGTCGATCACGACGTGCTGGCGCGGATTCAGCGGCGGCATCGTCGACGAGATCAAGCTGTTCGAGACCAACGACGGCGGCAACGACGACGCCGGTCACGACTTCGACGACAAGACTCCGGCAGGCGTGAACGACACCTGCTACACCGTCGACTACACCGGACCGTCGTCGGCCGAGGCGACGGTCGAGTGGGAGGCGAAGCTGACCTTCGCGGCCGGCTCGACGCTCACGCTCGAACACGCCTACGTCACGGTCGCACCCGCGTAGATCTGCAGGGCCCGGCGGACCGCCGCCCCGCTCGCGTCCGCGCGGCCACGCACACGCCCACCGGCGACCGTCGAGGTCGAGCGGGTAGCGTGCCGCGCTCAGCCGCATCCCTCGAGCCTTCGCGCAGAACCGCGCGAGCGGCAGCGTGTACTCGGCGACGAACACCGGCTTGCCCGCCCGTACGAACGGTGCGAACCGATCGCACTCGTCGTACTGGAAGCACTGCTCCACCACTGCGAAGTCGAACCATCGATGCAGTGCACCGACCTGATCGGCCTCGTTCTTGAGACCCACGGCGAGTCCGCGCAGGTGTGCCGCGTTCGCCAGCCAGCGGTTGAAGCGAACCTGGTCCATCGCGGTCAGGTCAAAGCCCGAGTCGTTGGAGTAGCCGTCGACGTTGTCGAATTCGATCCCGTCGAAGCCCTTTCGCACGCACGCCGCCATCCGCTCCGCGAGGATCGGGCGCAGGCGAGGGTCGCGGATGTCGACCCAGCGCTCGCCCGGCCAGCCCTCGAGCTCGGAGCCGAGGATCGCGTCCGGGTAGCTACCTGCGTCTGCACGCCACCGCTCCCACGAACCGGCGCTCAGGTAGCACACCGCCCTGCGGCCGCGACGGTGCAGGCCCCGCACGAACGACGCGGGCGTGTCGGCCGCATCGACGTCGAACACGTCGACTCCCCGCCGAACGCGCAGCTTGCCCTGCAGCTGCCACGCGAACGACGTCGCGACCGGCGGATCCCAACAGCGGCCGCGGCACCGGACCGGGTTCGGTGCGGCGGCATCGGCCCCGGCAGGCACCGATGCCAGCAGCAGCACAGCGAGCGCGAGGAGACGACGAAGCATGTCGTCCACCATACCCGCCGCACGCTGCCGCGGAGTCCTGCTATCCTTCCCGCGCCGCTGAAGACAGCTGGTGACCTGCGGGTCAGAAGCGTCGGGTGACCGATCGCCAGCCGAGGTGAGTGACGACAGACCAGGCACCGTCCTGCCCCCGCCCCCCGGGTGCCCGCAGGACGTGCGTGCCGCTCTGCGCACCCTCGGCCGTGCGCATCGAGCACCTCGCCGCCTTCGACCCCGCCGGTCTTCCACCAATCGCGAGGAAGCACCCGTGAACAAGGACCAGAAGGCGACCGTCGTCAAGGACCTCACCGATCGATTCGGCGAGACCTCGACGCTGTTCGTTGCCGACTACCGTGGGCTCGACATGCCCAACATCACGGAGCTCCGCTCGCGGCTTCGAGAGGCAGACGCGCAGTTCAGCGTGGTCAAGAACACCCTTGCCCGACGCGCCGCCAAGGACGCCGGCATGGAGGACGTGGCGGAGCTCTTCTCCGGCCCGACCGCCATCGCCTTCGTCCAGGGCGACGCTGCGGCGGTCGCCAAGGCGCTCACGGAATTCGCGAAGGATCGCGAAGGCCTGCTCGAGCTCCGCGGCGGTCTGATGGACGGCAACCTCGTGGATGCCGGCCAGCTCAAGGACATTGCCAAGCTGCCGCCGCGCGAGGTCATCCTCGCGATGCTGCTCAGTGCGGTCAACGCGCCCGCAACGCAGCTCGTCGGTGCGATCAACGCGCCTGCACGCGACATCGTGTCGCTGCTCGGCAACTGGATCGACAAGCGCAAGGCGGCCGGCGAGACCGAGTGATCGGCGAGCCCAAAGCCACCCTCTACAGCCGCGCGGCGTGAGCCCCGCACCCCCATCACACCACCAGGAGATACCAACACCATGAGCACCATCGAGACCATCGCCGAGTCCCTCGACAAGCTGACCGTCCTCGAGGCCGTCGAGCTGCGCAAGCTGCTCGAGGAGCGCTGGGACGTCACCGCTGCAGCCCCCGTCGCCGTCGCGGCAGGCGCAGTTGCAGGCGGCGCGGGCGGCGACGCCGGCGGCGCAGCCGAGAAGACCGAGTTCGACGTCGAGCTGACTGCAGCCGGCGACAAGAAGATCCAGGTCATCAAGGCGGTCCGCGAGGCCACCGGCCTGGGCCTCAAGGAGGCCAAGGAGATCGTCGACGGCGCTCCGAAGGTCGTCAAGGAGGCCCTGCCGAAGGACGAGGCAGAGAAGCTCCTCGCCGCCCTCGAAGAGGCCGGCGCCACCGCTGCCCTCAAGTAGGACGAGCAGCGACGACCACCACGGTCATCGCGAGGGGCCCCGACCACTGCTGGTCGGGGCCCCTCGTCGAGTCTTCACGGCGCGCATCGGGTCAGGCGTACTCGGGAGTCGCCTTGACCTTCGCGAGGATCTGATCGTAGGGCAGCACCTCGCCGGCACTGGTGGTTCCCATGCCGGGATCGGCGATGCCGAGCTGCTTCGCGACGATCGCCTCGGTCAGGTACGCCTGGGCTTCCTCGGACTGCGTGCTGCCGTCGATCTGCAGCGCCTGCGCGCCGCTGAGCGCCTGTGCGAGCGGGCCACCGGCCTGCGCGATGCCACCCGGAACGTTGTCCTGCATCCAGTGTACGCCTTCGTGCAGCAGCACGATCCGCAGCAGCTCCGGGTGCTGGAGCGCCGACTCGGGGATCGCGATGCGCTTGGTGTTCGGATCGTAGATGCCGCCGGTGCGTGCGCCGTACTTCTGGGCGAAGGTCGCGTCGTCGATCAGGTCGACCGCCGCATCGGCCTGGCCGAGCGACTGGAACACCTGCTGCGCGATCTCCGACGCGCCGAGGTCCTGCCCGACCGCGGCGATGATCGCCTTGGCATCGGCGGTGTTGTCGAGCTGCGTACCGGTGGTCGCAGCGGTGGTTGCCGGTGCGACCGGCGGCGCGACCGCGGCCTCGGTTGCAGTCGAGCCCGGTGCGGCGCCGAGCGCGGTGCCGAGCGCCTGCGTCGCGGTCTGCAGGCCGGCCAGCAGGTCGCCGGTGCCGCCTGCGGCGGCCTTCGGATCTGCGGGCGCATCGGCCCCGGCCTTCGCGCCCGTC
>JAGQUL010000066.1:0-1321 GCA_020438525.1 Thermoleophilia bacterium
CGATCATCGGCGACGTGAAGGACCGCGACGTGGACGTGGCGGTTCGCCCGTCGATCAACCGATTCCGTGGCAGCGAGAGCGTGCAGGTGCAGATCGATCGCGTGTATGGGATCGATGCACCGGAGCCGTGCAGCGACGAGCAGTGGTGCGCTGTCACGTGCGCTCATCCGAGCCCGCACCGCGTGGACGCCCGGACGCTGCTCGATGCCGCGACCGGGCTCGTGCAGTCGGGGATCGCGGACGCGGATCCCGACGCGCCCCCGGCGCTCGAGCCGTTGCTCGCGCGTCCCGACGCGCTCGACCTTCGCAACCGAGGCATCGGGGTGGAGCACGTCGCCCAGCTGCTCGCTGCGCGATCGCGGGTGCTCGTGGTGGTTGCCGACGTGTCGCGCCGGCGCGAGCTGCTCGCACCGCTCGCGGTGCCGGGGCGGTTCGGCGACGTGCACGCCGTGGTGGTTGCCGAGCGCAGCTCCCCGTCCCGCTCGCGTGATCAGGTGGCGGCGGCGTTCGCGCGCGATGCAACGTCCGTGATGGTCGTGTGCGACCATGCGGCCCTCGATCGGGCACTTGCAGCGCCACGACCGTACGATGCGATCGTGGTGTTCGATCCGCCGGCAACGATCGGCAGCCGCGACCTGCTCGCTGCGAGCGACCACGGGCCGCTGCACCTGACCTTCGGTGCGCGCGAGCAGCGCTTCAGCGCGGACGCCCTGCGCGCGGCGCTCGACGTTCGATCGACGCTCGCCGACACGTGGCGTCACCTGCGCGACAACGGGCCGGTGATGGACGCCGAGCTCGAGGCGCTGTTGTGGGGCCAGGGCACGCACCCGCGCTCGGTTTCAGCGATCGTGCACGGACTGCAGACGCTGATCGGTCGCGGAATCATCCAGCCGCATGGCCCGAACGGCCTGCAGCTCGGCGACGCGTCGCCGACGTCGACCGCATCGACCACCGCCTGAACGGGTAATCTTCGGGTACATGACCGAACCCGACCAGGCCCCTGCACTCGATCCGGACGTCCCGGCGTCCGAGGCTGCCGTGGCAGAGCCGCTCGAGGAACGCGTCGGCGCGCTCGCGGACCACGTCCGCGTGCTGCTCGACACGCTGGTCGCAAAGGTCGAGCAGGCACCGGTCGAGATCGACGTCGACCTGGTACGCGAGGCGTTCTGCTACGCCAACGAGCACCACAAGGGCCAGAAGCGCAAGAGCGGCGAGGACTACATCGTCCACCCGGTCGAGGTCGCGATGCTCGTGGTCGACCTGATGCTCGACACGGACTCGGTGATCGCCGCACTGCTGCACGACGTGGTGGAGGACACCG
>JAGQUL010000066.1:1443-16124 GCA_020438525.1 Thermoleophilia bacterium
TATCGCAAGATGATCGTCGCGATGGCGCACGACTACCGCGTGATCCTCATCAAGCTCGCGGATCGCCTGCACAACATGCGCACGATCCGGTACCTGGCCAAGCAGAAGCAGCTGAACAAGGCCAAGGAGACCGTCGAGATCTACGCGCCGATCGCGCATCGCCTCGGTGTGCACTCGATCAAGTGGGAGCTCGAGGACCTGTCGTTCGCGGTGCTCTACCCGCGCAAGTACGCCGACATCCAGCAGATGGTCCAGACGCGCAAGAGCGATCGCGAGCGGCTCATGCGCGCGGCGAGCGAGGAGCTCGTCGACGCCCTGTCGGAGGTCGGGATCACCGCCGACATCTCCGGTCGCACGAAGCACTTCTACTCGATCTTCCAGAAGATGCAGCGCAAGGGCAAGGAGTTCAACGAGATCTACGACCTGACCGGGATCCGCGTGATCGTGGACCGGCTCAGCGACTGCTACGGCGCGATCGGCATCATCCACTCGATCTGGACCCCGCTGCCGGGCAGGTTCAAGGACTACATCGCGATCCCGAAGATGAACGGCTACCAGTCGCTGCACACGACGGTGGTGGGGCCGAGCGGCAAGCCGCTCGAGATCCAGGTCCGCACGGCGGAGATGCACCGCACCGCGGAGTTCGGCATCGCGGCGCACGTGATGTACAAGGAAGCCGGCAAGACCGGCAAGAAGGCCCAGGCGGCGGCGGCACGCAAGGCGGAGGACTGGATCCGCAACCTCATGGAGTGGGAGTCGCAGGCAACCGACTCCCAGCAGTTCATGGAGGGCCTGCGCTTCGACCTCTACGACGACGAGGTGTACGTCTTCACGCCGAAGGGCGAGGTCAAGTCGCTCGCGGCGGGTGCCACGCCGCTCGACTTCGCCTACTCGGTCCACACCGACGTGGGACATCGCTGCGTGGGTGCCAAGGTCAACGGCCGCATCGTGCCGCTCAGCTACACGCTGCAGAGCGGCGACACGGTCGAGGTGCTGACCAGCAACCAGCTCGACAAGGCGCCGAGCCGCGACTGGATGAACATCGCGCAGACGAACCGCGCGCGATCGAAGATCCGGGCGTTCTTCGCACGCGAGCGCCGCGAGGACTACGAGCAGCGCGGCCGCGATTCGCTCGGCGACGCGCTCAAGCGACAGTCGATCCCGCACGCCAAGATCCAGTCGAGCGCGCTGCTCGCCGGCGTGATCCGCGAGCTCGGCTTCAAGAAGGCCGAGGACTTCTACGTCGCGCTCGGCCGCGGCAAGTTCTCGCCGAGCATCGTCGTGGAGAAGGTGCTTCAGCAGCTCAAGACCGACGAGGCCGTGCCCGACGAGGCACCGCTCGGCGCGCCGATCAAGCCGCAGCGGCGACAGGTTCGAAGCGGCGACGACTTCGGCGTTCGCGTGGAGGGGATCGACGACGCGGCCGGAGTGGCCGTGCGCATGGCGAAGTGCTGCATGCCGGTTCCGGGCGATCCGATCAAGGGCTACATCTCGCTGGGCCGCGGCATCACGATCCATCGCAGCGACTGCCCGAACGTGAAGGCGCTCGAGCGAACCCCGGAGCGGTTCACGCCGGTGCACTGGGAGGGACGCCCCGACGCTGCGTTCCGTGCGGAGATCCAGATCGAGGCCTGGGATCGCGTTCGCCTGCTGGAGGAGATCAGCCGCACGATCGCCGAGCACGGCTGCAACATCGTCCAGCACCAGGGCATCGTCGACGACGAGCTCGTGAAGGAGCGCTTCACGATCGAGCTGGGGGACGTGACGGTACTCAAGAGCCTGCTCTCCGCGCTGCGCAACGTCGACTCGATCTTCGACGCGTATCGCGTCACGCCGGGCAATGTCTGACGACGGGCTGGAGCGGTCGACCCGTGAGCTGATGGGCACTACCGCCACGGTGCTGCTGCGACCGCTCGTCCCCGACGACCCCGCCGATCACCTCGCGACGGCGTTCGCCGAGCTCGAGCGCGTGGATCGCATGGTGTCGCGCTTCCTGCGAACGTCCGCGGTGCAGCAGCTCAACGCAGCCGGCTCGGGCGTGGTCGACGAGGAGCTGCTCGAGCTGCTGCAGGGTGCGATGCGGCTGCGACGCGAGACCGACGGTGCATTCGACCCGACGATCCACGACGCGCTCGCGCGCGGCGGCAGGAGCGGACCATCGACCTCCCGATGGGTACCGGGCGACGTGCGGGTGGATCCCGTCGGTCGCCACGTCACGCTGACACCCGGCACGAAGCTCGACCTCGGCGCGATGGTGAAGGGGTGGGCGGCCGATCGTGCGTGCAGTCGAATCGCGGCGGCGGGCTCGGTGCTCGTGCAGGTCGGCAACGACATCGCGACCTACGTCGCACCCGGGCACGACCCATGGCCCGTGGGACTGCCGGGGCGCCTGCCAACGCTCGACGTGGGGACCGGCGCGGTGGGCATCTCGTCGCAGGGTGAGCGCAAGTGGGCTCGCAGCGGCGCCGACGGCAGCGATCGACGACACGTGATCGACCCTCGCACCGGCCTGCCCGCGCAGTCGGACGTTCGCCATGCTGTCACGACCGGATCCCGCGCCGCACGCTGCGATGCGTGGGCCACGGCCGCAGTGGTGCTCGGCAGCGACGCGGCGATCGTAGCGGCGACGCAGGCCGGCATCGCCCTGCTGCTCGAGCGTGTCGACGGCAGCCTGGCGACCAACGCCGAACGCGCTTCCAGCTGAGACCATCTGGCGCACGCTGCGCGGGCATCGGTGGCCATCGGAGGCGGTCTCACGCCTCGTCCAGACGTACTATTGGCGCTCGGCCCTGCGTGACGCCTGAACGATCGCGGAAGCGGCGGACGAAGACTGCACGGCATCGACGGCAGTGCCCTCGATCGAAGCGTCGCTCCGCGGCCTGGTCGTCGACCATGCCCAGATCCCGGAGGGCGCCGGTGACGCCTCACGCTCGATCGCCACTGCGATGTCGTGGAGGAGAAGATCCATTCCACTCCCTTCTACGACGAAACCCGGCGTGCTGTTGCGTCGATTCGGGAACCGTTGCCCCGATTCGACCAGTTTCTGGCCTTCTGCGACCGGTTCATCAGGCGTCGAACGACTCGAACGTCTCGACGATCGAGCGAACTCGATCGTCGATCGGAACCGGGCGGCGCTCGGCAAGGTCGACGTTGACCATCGTCTGCGTGGCGGATGCGAGGTGCTTGTCGGTGCCGTCGGCGAGCACCACGTCGAACTCGAACACGATCGACGTGCGCCCGAGCTTCGACACGCGGCAGAAGACCTCCAAGACGTCGTCGAACACCGCGGGCGCGTGATACTCGATCTCGAACGCGCGCATCACGAACTCGCCGCGCGCGGGATCCTCGTGCGCCGCGAACCCGAGGTGTCGCCAGTACTCGACGCGGGCGATGTCGAAATACGGGGGATAGCGCCCGTAGTAGACGATCCCCTGGGCGTCGGTGTCGCTGAATCCCACTCGGGCACCGGCGCTGAATCGAAACGGCGGGCGCGCGTCGGTCGGTCCCGCGACCTCCGGAAGGTGTCGTCGACCCGGACTCATCAGGCGCGAACCTCGTGGCCGATGCGCTCGCTGCTGTCGGAGCGGATCAGTCCCAGCACCTCGTCGCGACGCTGCTCCATGTCCTGCTCGCTCACGACGCTTTCGAGGTTGAGGCGCAGCAGCGGCTCGGTGTTGGACGGGCGGACGTTGAAGTGCCAGTCGTCGTAGTCGACCGACACGCCGTCGACGTGGGTGACCCGGGCATCGGCGTACCGCTCCTTGAGCTGCTGCAGCTTCATCGGCACGTCGCTCACGGTCGAGTTGATCTCGCCGCTGATGAAGTACTGCTCGCGCAGCGGCGCGACCAGGTCGGAGAGCCCACCGCCGCTCTCGCTCACCAGCTGCAGCATCATCACGGCGGGGACCACGCCGGTGTCGACGCCGTGGTAGCCGCGGAAGTAGTAGTGGCCGCTGATCTCGCCGGCGAAGGCGGCGTCCTCGGACCTGAGGCGCTGCTTGATGAACGCGTGACCGACGCGGCTGGCGATCGCCGTGCCACCGTTCGCCTCGATCGTGTCGGCCACCGCTCGACTTGCGCGCACGTCGTACAGGATCGTCGCGCCGGGCTCGCGGCGGAGCGTGAGCTCGGCGAGCACGGCAGTGATGAAGTCGCCGGGCACGAACTCGCCCCGGTCGTCCACGAAGAAGCAGCGATCGGCATCGCCGTCGAACGCGATGCCGATGTCGGCTCCGTGCTCGCGGACCTTCTCGATGATGAACTGGCGGTTCTCCTCGAGCAGCGGGTTGGGCTCGTGGTTGGGGAACGTGCCGTCGGGCTCGGCGTTGTAGGCGTGCAGCTCGATCGGCAGCTGCTCGAGCAGCGGCATCGCGATCGTGGGACCGATGCCGTTGCCACCGTCCACGACCACCTTGAGCGGTCGCACCTTGTCCACGTCGACGAACGACGCGACCAGCTCGCGCCAGCTGTCGAGCACGTCGACCTCGTCGCGGCGGCCGACCGTGGCGTCCTCGGGAGCGGCCTCGGGCGCACCCGACTCGACGAACGCGAGCGCCAGGTCGCGCACCTGGGGGAGTCCCGAGTCCTCACCGACCGGCTGTGCGCCGCGCTTGACGCACTTGAACCCGATGTACTGCGCGGGATTGTGCGATGCGGTGACCATGATGCCGCCGTCGAGCCCGCCCGACGCAACCGCGTGGTACAGCACCTCGGTGCCGACCAGGCCGATGTCCTGCACGTTCGCGCCGGCATCGGTCATGCCGCGCATGAGCGCCTCGGCCATCGACGGCGACATGGTGCGCATGTCGCGCCCCACGGCAAGGCTCTGCGCTCCCAGGAACTCGACGTACGCTCGCCCGATGGCGTAGGCGCCTGCCTCGTCGAGCTGGTCGGGGTAGGTCCCGCGCACGTCGTAGGCCTTGAATGCTGCTCGGTCACACGCCATCGTTCGTCTCCTTCTCGTCGGCGGCCCACGCGTCGCGCAGGAGCTGCCAGGTGGTGTCCAGATGTTGTGGCATCACGCGCACGTCGGCGAGCACGGGCATGAAGTTGGTGTCGCCCTGCCAGCGAGGCACCAGGTGCCAGTGCAGGTGGGACGCGATCCCCGCGCCGGCCGCCTCGCCGAGGTTCAGGCCGACGTTGAAGCCGCCGGGTCCCATCGCTGCCCGAGCCACACGGATGCCTCGCTCGAGCATGCGCTGGCACTCGTCGCTCTCGTCACGGGAGAGCTCGGTGAGGTCGGCGACGTGCCGGTACGGGACCACCATGAGGTGTCCGTTGTTGTACGGGTAGAGGTTGAGGACGACGTAGCAGTGCTCGCCACGAGCCACCACGTGTGCCTCGCGATCGTCGTCGCCCTGCTTCGTGCAGAGCACGCAGCCGTCGGGCTTGTCGCCCGCGACGTATTCGAGGCGCCACGGCGCCCACAGGTTCTCGACCCTTGCCATCGCTGGCGAGCCTACCGGTCATGGGCAGCCGGGTCGCCTCAGCCGGCGCGGAAGCCGTCGTTGATGTAGCCGTTCGCCGCCTCGGTCGCATCGACGAGACCGTTCGAATCGGTATCCCACGATGCTTCGATGCCGTACTCGCGACCGATCGAGGTGCTGCGCTCACGCTCGTTCGCGACCGGACCGCCGAGCGGGTTGCGAATCGTCTCGTTGCGGGGGCTCTGGGATTCGTCGTCGATCCGAATCGAGCCGTCGTGGTCGTGGTCGTAGTCGGCGAGCGCCGACTCGACGGTTGCCTGCAGCGTCCGGGTCTCGCCCGTGGTGCGGATCCACGGCTGGCCCGGCGCGATGTCCTGGTAGTGCTCGATCTCGCTCGTGAGATCGCGCTCGCTGGCGGACAGCGCGTTCAGCTTGTCGGACAGCTCCGTGCGACGAGCAGCGCTGCCGTCGTCGGCCGGGTGCTTGCCGATCATCAGCTGACCGATGAGGCTCTGGTCGCCACCGCCACCGATGCCTTCGAGCACCGTCATCACGAGCATCGCGGCCATGCCGATGGCGGCGCCACCGAGCAGGCCGGTGTAGGCGCCGCCGAGCGATCGTGCAGCAACGCCGCCGATGCCGGCACCGACCACTGCGCCACCGCCGACGAGGGTCCCGGCCGAGAGCAGGAACGTCAGCCCGTCGTGCCTGTTCTGACGAAGCTCTCCGTCACGGACCAGCGTGTTCCACTCGGTCCGGAGCTGCTTCTGTGCTGCTCGGGTCGAGTCGAGCCGCGGCTGCACGTCGGTCACGTGCGTCCGTACCGCATCGCGCTCCATGCGCTGATAGTCGACCGGCGTGGTCGCTGCGCTCACTGAACTCGTCATCTGCGTCCCTTGGTCCCGAACCGCATACGAGCGCGACATTCCCCGTGCCGACTCGCCCTGTCTGGTTGTCGGCGACCGCGACGGCGACGTTTCAGGCCCACGCGCTACGGCGGGAGGTCAGGCGGCGCGATGGAAGCCGGCCGGGCCCGGTGCGGCGCCGCCACCGGGGGTGACCTCGCCGGTGCGGATCAGGTGCACGAGCGCGCCGACAACGTCGGGATCGAATCGCGAGCCGGCGCCCCGCAGCAGCTCCTGCGTGGCGTCGTGAAGGCTCATGGCCTGGCGGTACGGACGATCCGACGTCATCACGTCGAACGCCTCGGCGACGAGCACGATCCGCGAGCCGAGCGGGATGTCATGGCCCTGCAGTCCGAGCGGGTAGCCGGACCCGTCCCAGTGCTCGTGGTGGTGCCGGACCCAGCTGGCGATGTCGCCCAGTCCGGCGTTCATCACGATCTGTGCCGACAGGTCAGGGTGACGCTTGACCTGCTCGAACTCCTCGGGGGTGAGGCGCCCGGCCTTCTGCATGAGCGACTGCTCGAGTCCGAGCTTGCCCACGTCGTGGAGCAGCCCACACAGGTACATCTGCTGGCTGAACGAGTCCTCGCACCCCATCGCCTGCGCGATCTGCGCGCTGATCCGGCCGACGTTCTCGGAGTGCTCGTTGCCGAAGCCCTCGATCATGTCGACCGTCTGCACGAGCGTTCGCGCTGCCTTCAGCTGCGCGTCGCGCTCGCGGGTGTTCACGCGATCGTCCTCGTCGACGTTCGCGACCTTGCCCGGATCGAACACGACGGTGTGCTTCTTGCCGTTCATCTTCGCCGCGTACGCGGAGCTGTCGGCGAGCTGGTAGAGGGTGGACTGGTCCTGTGCATGGATCGGGAAGCTGGCGATGCCGCCGGAGAAGGTCTGCACCGTGCTGTTCGGGCCCGCGGATTCCAGGACCTGCATGATGCGGTCCATCACGAGCTTTGCTTCCTCGGGCGCGGTCGACGGGAAGATCACACCGAACTCCTCGCCGCCGAGGCGGGCCGGCAGGTCGTAGGGACGCAGGGTGCTGGTCAGCGCATGCGCGGTGCGGATCAGGACCGCGTCGCCCTCCTGATGGCCGTAGGTGTCGTTGACCGCCTTGAAGTCGTCGAGGTCGATGATCGCGATGGTCGTGAGCTCGCCGGTGCGCGAGCAGCGATACAGCTCGGCAGCAAGCGCTTCCTGGAAGTAGCGATGGTTGCGCAGCTGGGTGAGCGGGTCGCGGGACGCGCGTTCCTGCTCGAACTGCAGCGCCTGGTTGAGCTGCTGGGTCAGCGCGTGGTTCTCCTGCTCGCGTGACTGCAGCGCGCGTGCCATCGAGTTGAAGTCGGCGACGAGCTCGCCGAGCTCCTCGTACTCCGCGGTGTCGAGGTAGCCGACGCGAGCCGACAGGTCACCGCGGGCGATCCGACGTGCGACCTGTCGCAGGTCCTGGAGTCGTGTGAGCAGCACGCGGGGGATTCGGTTTGCGCTGAACAGCGCCACGACGAGTGCGACGTACAGGACGAGCAGCGACATGTCCACGAAGAGCAGCGTCTGCGTCGCGCCGAACACCTGCATCGCCCAGAGCATCGCGAGCGGGATCGCGCCGAGCACGACCAGCCGGTCGACGAGTCGCATGCCGAGCACGTGTTCGCGTACGTCGTCGGCGATCCAGCGGAACGCGTCGGTGATCCCGAAGGCATCGTTTCGCAGCGAGTCTGAGGGATCCCACGCGTTGAGTCGCCACCACGGTGGTGCGGTGAACTGGCGCGCGAGGAACAGTCCGGCAACGTACGCGGACGTCGCATGCAGGAACAGCTGGACGTTGCGAGCGATCGAGCCGACCATGTCCGCACGACCGGCCAGGACGAACAGGCCGTGGGCGACGAGGAACAGTCCGACCGCGAAGAGCGTGATCCGCAGCAGGGTCGCGCCGAACGCTCGCAGCACGGTGACCGGATCCCGGCCGGCGTGCGGGCGCATGATGCGCTGGAGCACGAACCCGAGCACCACGGCAGCAGCGATCCACCCGACGGTTCGCGCAGGCGACGACGACAGGAACGCAGGCAGGTCGTTGGCATGGACTGTGGGCATGCTGGTCGCGCCATCGGCACGAACCTGCAATTACTTGATCCCCTCGTCGACTAGAAGCGGCGCCAGCGCTGGAACGCGATCGCGAACAGCGACACGACCAGGAAGATCAGCAACAGGATCAGCGTGAACGCGTGCTCGTGCCCCTGGAGCGGCAGGTCGACGTTCATGCCCCACAGCCCGGTGATGAACGTCATCGGCAGCACGAGCGCGTTGAGGATCGTCAGCACGAGCAGCGTGTCGTTGAGGCCGTGCTGCACGACGGTCTCGTTGGTGTCCTCGAGCGCCTCCACGACTTCCTTGTAGTTCTGGAGGATGTCCCAGATGCGCTGGCCGGCATCGATCACATCGTCGAAGTACACCTCGAGCTCGCCGGTGAAGCGCGTGGCGGTCTTGGCCTCGAGCACGCGCAGGGTCGCAAGCTCCGGACCGATGATCTTGCGGAACGCGATGATCTCCTGCTTCGCGTTGGAGATCTGACGCACCATCTCCTTGGAGCGCCCCTCGAAGATGCCGTCCTCGATCTCGTCGAGCTTGTGCCCGATCTTGTCAAGGATCGGGAATCCGTAGTCGAACAGCTCACTGAGCACCGTGTAGAGCACGAATCCGGCACCGCGATCGAAGAGCTCGTCGCGGTACGCCTCGTCGGCCTGGACGCGATGGAAGACGCGACCGAGCGCACGCAGCGGCTGCGAGGAACACGTGACGAGGAAGTCGGGTCCGACGAACACGTCGAGCTCCGCGGTGCCGAGGCGTCCGGCGGTCTTGTCGTAGCGCGGGAAGTGCAGCACCACGAACAGGTAGTCGGCGTACTCGTCGATCTTCGGACGCTGACGACGCGAGAGCACGTCCTCGTAGTCGAGCTCGTGGAACTCGAACTCCTTGGCGAGCGCATCCATCTCGAGCGTCCCGGGATGCTCGATGTTGAGCCAGCGCATGCCGGCCGCGGACTCGGTCGCGACCCGCTGGACGCGCTCGATCCGGGGTTCGCGAGGAGCGACCCTGGGTGGGAGCTTCGGACCTCGCGGTCCGCGTCGAATGCGCGGGATGATCGGCACGTCAGGCAGTATGTACCCGCGACGGCCGCAGGTCGATCCTGCGAGTGCGATCTACGGCATCGTGCGGAACATGCGAAGCACCGGCACGATCGCCAGCAGGCCGCCGATCGCGGTACCGAAGGTCACGCCCGTGACCACGTCGACTGCAATCGATCCTCGAACGACCCCGACGATCGTGCCCACCAGCAGCCCGACGAGCGCGCAGGTCGCCAGCACCGCGATCGCGGTGCCCAGCGGTCGCGCCACATCAACGGCAGCCGCGGCCTCGGTGGTGGGGTGGAGGTGGTCGTCCATTCGACTGCTGTTTCCCGAAATCGGTGCGAAGTACGCCGGTGGACGGAGCAGGTTCCAACAGGACCTGCGCCGGGGTGAGCAATCATCCTACCCCGCATCCGGAGCATGTCCAGAGGGTGCACGACACCGTACGAGCAGCGGATCAGTACCCCTGGCTGGAATCGAACCAGCGCTCCCGGCTCCGGAGGCCGGTGCTCTATCCACTGAGCTACAGGGGCGGGCATCCGGCATCCTACGGTCGATCGGGGGAGGGAGCAACGTTCGCGCGCGCGGGAAGAGGCAGAGATCCACGCCAAACGTGCTTCGATCGCGAGATCAAGCGATCCGGGCGGATGCCGACCGACGCTTTCTGAGGATCCCGTAAAGCCCGACAGGTTTGTTCGCTTTCGGGGGTCTCGGCATCGGAAGCGCCCGGACCGGTGAAAGCGATCAAGTCGTATCGCAGTTCAACCGATAGTGACGGGCAGGGATCGCACCAAAGGACTAGCACGATGCGTACGTACCAGCGACATCGCCGTTCGCTGACATGGATTGCAAGCCTTGCGTCGGCGTTGGCAATTGCAACGGCAGGTGCCACCGCGGTGCTCGCGGAGGACCCCGCGTGCGTCGTGGACGGCACGCCGGTCACGACGCAGCAGCTGGCGGCCGATCCGACGCTGTGCCCGGCGGAGCCTGCACCGGCACCCGCCGAGCCGACCCCGCCGCCGGCCGATCCTGCACCGCCTGCAGATCCCGCACCGCCTGCGGATCCCGCACCAGCCGATCCGGCCCCGCCCGCCGATCCGGCTGGCGACGCGCCCGATGCCGGTGGGGACGAGTCCGGAGCGACCGTCGGCGACGAGTCCACCGCGAGCGGCGATACCGCTGCCGGCGACGAGTCGACGACCTCGACGGATGCGACCGACGACGGGGCCGGAACCACGACGCTGCCGTCGACCGATCCCGCCTCGCAGGAGCCGACAGGCACGCAGCCCGCGCCGACGACGGATACCAGTGGCACGGGCAGCACCGAGACTCCGACCACCACCAAGCCCACGACGGACACGGATCCGAAGCCTGCAGCTCCGAAGCCACAACGACCACCGCGTCAGGCGACGCCGCCGGTTGCCAAGCCGCAGCCGGATCCGCCGGCCGATCGCATCACGCAGTCGACGCGCGAGCTGGTCCGGGCCAAGCAGTACCAGGCGGCACCGTTCCGCGACGCGCGACTGTTCCGGGAGTCGTACACCCCGAAGGGTCGGATCCCGAAGCAGCCGCACCTCTCGCAGGCCGACGCGCGCAACCTCGTCGACGCGGCCCGCGGCACGTCGACGAGCTGGGCGACCCTGGCCGCGGTCGCGTGGCTCGAGTCGCGCTGGAACGATCCGGTGGCAGGTGGAATCGTCGGTCGACGGCTCACGCCTGCCGCGTGGAAGCAGTACGGGACCGACGGCGACGGCGACGGCGTGGTGTCGCGCACGAGCAGCGCCGACCAGGCTCGAACGGTGGCGGTGTTCCTGTCGCGAAGCCGCGTCGACGACCACGCTGCACTGCGTGCGTACTTCAACTACGCGCACCGTGAGCGGATGGCCGATCGGGCGGAGCTGCTCGCCGACTACTTCGATGCGCTCGGCCCCTATGCACTCGTGCACGGGCTGGACGATCCCGAGACCCGGGCCAAGCTCCAGGAGCGGACGCTCGCGGACAAGAACATCGAGATCTACGACTCCGGTCGCGACGACATCGAGGCGGGCATCATCGACCCGCGCGTGCTCGTCACGCTGCGGTACCTCGCGAACCGGTTCGACACGGTCACGGTGTCGTCGCTCGTGAGCGGCCACGGCGTGTACACCAAGAGCGGCAATGTCTCGCTGCACGCCTACGGACAGGCCGTGGACGTCGCCGCACTGGGCGGCGAGCCGATCATCGGCCACCAGCAGCGTGGCGGAAAGACCTGGCATGCAGTGCGAGACGTGCTGCTGCTGCCGGAGTCGATGCAGCCCGCGGAGCTGATCTCGCTCTGGGAGATGGGCGGGGCGTCGTTCGCGCTCTCCGATCACCACGACCACATCCACATCGGGTTCAAGACCGACCCGATCGCAGGCCGCGACGACGCTTCGCACGATCACGGCAACTGACCGCGTCGGGCGCGGCGCTCATCGCCGCAGCCCGCTTCATCGAACGTCGAGGTCCGCTCCGCGTGGGGTACGATCCACTGCGGAATGGACCTCGACGTCGTCTTCACCGGCACCGCAGCCTCCGTCCCGTCCGCAGGACGGGGACTCTCGAGCATGCTCGTTCGCCGTGGTGGCGAGCAGCTGCTGATCGACTGCGGCGAGGGCACGCAGCGACAGCTGATGCGCTCGACGGGGCTCGTCGACCTCGATGCGATCCTGATCACGCACACGCACGCGGACCACGTGCTGGGCCTGCCCGGGCTGCTCAAGACGTTCGCCCTGCGCGAGCGCGAGCGGCCGCTCGTGATCGCGGGCCCGCCACCGCTCGGACGCCTGCTGCAGGACATGCGACCGCTGATCGGCACGCTGCCCTACGACATCGAGCTTGCGCTCGGCGAGGGGCACGTCGGCTGGACGGGGGAGGGCTACGAGGTTCGCAGCGTGCCGGTCGACCATCGCGTGCCGGCGGTCGCGTGGGTGCTGAGCGAGGCGGATCGACCGGGTCGATTCGATGTGGAGCGTGCCCGCGAGCTCGGGGTGCAGCCCGGCGAGGACTTCGGCGTGCTGCAGCGTGGAGGCGCGGTCACGACCGAGGACGGAACCGTCGTTCAGTCGACCGACGTGCTCGGCGAGGCGCGCACTGGTCGACGGATCGTCTACACCGGCGACACCCGTGCCTGCGCGGCCGTTCGCGAGGCGGCTCGCGACGCGACCCTGCTGGTGCACGAGGCCACGTTCCTGCAGGCCGATTCCGAGCGCGCTGCTGCGACGCGCCACTCGACCGCGCTCGATGCGGCCCTGACCGCCGCTGCTGCCGACGTGGGAATGTTGGCGCTCACGCACGTATCGACGCGCTACACGCCGGGCATGGTGCAGGACGAGGCACGGACGGTGTTCCCCGACGCGTTCGTGGCTCGCGACTTCGACCTGGTCGAGCTGCCGTTCCCGGAACGTGGGGGACCGGTCCTGCACCCACGTGGTGGTCGTCCACGACGAGCGCGCGGAACCGAGCCCGCCGTGGTGGATGCATGAGCGATCGTCCGTCGACGAGCTTCGTGATCCTGACCCGGAACCAGCTCGACTACACGAGGCGCTGCGTCGAGGGGATCCAGCGGCACACGCCGGAGCCGCATGAGCTGGTGTTCGTCGACAACGCATCGACCGACGGCACGCTCGAGTACCTGCGCTCGATTCCCGACGCGATCGTGATCGACAACGACGAGAACCACGGCTTCGGCGGCGGCTGCAACCAGGGGATGGCAGCAAGCACCGGCGACCGCATCCTGCTCCTCAACAACGACGTGGTGCCGACCCATGGCTGGCTCGGCGCGCTCCACGACGCGATCGACGCAGACCCGCACGTGTCGCTCGCCGGGCCTCGCACGAACCGGATCGCCGGGACGCAGCAGGTCGACGACGTGGGCTATGACCAGGAGTCGCTGGCGGGTCTCGACGAGTGGGCGCAGGAGTGGACGACGGCTCGGCGTGGACGCCGCACGCCGATCCTCCGCCTCGTGGGGTTCTGCATCCTGATGGAGCGCGCGGTCGTGGACCGGATCGGCGGGTTCGACCTGCGCTACGAGATCGGGAACTTCGAGGACGACGACCTGTGCCTTCGTGCCGGCGTGGCGGGCTTCGGCTGCAGCGTCGCCGAGGACTCGTTCATCCATCACTTCGGCAGCCGCACGTTCGCGGGCGAGAACATCGACTTCACGAGCCGGATGGCGGAGAACTACCGCCGTTTCATGGATGCGTGGGGGATGACGTCGGCCGACCTGGACCCGGAGACGCTCGCGTATCCGGTGCAGCGTCTGGTGACGCAGACGTCGTTCGACCGGGACCGCCACTTCGCACCGCTGGTCGGCGTTCCCGACTTGGGGGCGCGCGTCGCGATCGACGGCGCTCGTGACTCGGTCTGTGTCGTGTGCTGCGATCGGATCGATCCCGCGGGTACGCGCGATGCGCTCGACGAGGCGTTCGACGCGCATGCCGGACGCGAGGACGTCACTGTCGTGGTTCGCATCGACCCACGCGATCGGTCGTCGATGCAGCTGCTCGAGCAGTCTGCGGACGCGCACGACGCAGCGGGCCTGCCCGACGTGGTGGTCGTGCAGGCCCGCGACGATGATGATCGGCCCGTGCTGCGCGTCGCCGACGAGGTCGTGGTGGCTGGGCGGCAGGCCTGGGCTCGCTCGCTGCTGGCGCGCCGGATGGGCGTCGCCGTTCGCAGCGCCTACTGAGGCGTGGGGTGGTTCGGATTCGTGCGCCGCGGAGCGAGGTCCTCGGCGGGAATCTCTTCCTCGTACGTCGTCGGCAGACCAAGCAGCTTGACGAGGTCGTCGATCGAGCGGTCCTTGAGCAGGACCTTCTCGCCGGGGTGGATCAGACCGCTCTCCGGTGATCGACCGAAGCGCTTGGAGTTGACGTTGAGGGTCGTGCGGAAGTGGTCGAAGTCGAACTGGTCCGACGGCTTGCCGTCGCTCATGTCGGCGATGCGCCAGTACGAGTCGCCCGACTGCACCTTGTAGACCGCCTGCCCCTTCTCGTTGAAGGAGGTGTGCTGCTTCGGCAGGAGGTGCTTCCTCTGCGCTGCCTTGAGCACCTTGGCGCGGTTCTCGTCGGTGGTGTAGTCGATGGTCACCGTGCGCGTCTTGGGCTTGGTCGTGTCGGTGTCACCGGTCGTGCCGGTGCTACCGGCGCCATCATCCGCTCCGTCGGCCTTTCCGGTCGTACCGGAGCCGTCGGCGTCGCCACCCT
>JAGQUL010000066.1:16175-19067 GCA_020438525.1 Thermoleophilia bacterium
TTCGTGTTCTCGGTCGAGCCGGAGCTGTCGGTCGAGCCGGAGCCGTCGGCGCCATCGGTGTTGTCGGTCGAACTCGGCGTCGCCGGGCTGTGCTTGCCGGCGCCGTCGTAGTGGTCGTTCGACGGGGTCGACGGGGTCGAGATGATCCCGTCGGTGCGGACGTTGTTCCTGGCAAGCGCGTCGAGCGTCTCCTGCGACAGTGCCTCACGGTCGGAGTCGTTGTCGGCGTTGAGATTCTCGATCTCCGCGTCGATCTTGCTGATCCGATCGGCGCCACCCTCGTAGCTGCCCTTTGCCGCGTCGTACTGCTCGACGATGTCCTTCAGGTGCTTCGCGGCGACGTAGCGGTTGCGGACCTTGTCGCGCATCTCGGCATCGTAGTGGGAGTTGATGTAGTCGAAGGCCTCGGACTCCGACTTGCCACGCAGGTCTCCGTCGTATTCGCCCTGCGAGTTGACGAAGTCGTCGATCAGGCCCTCGTTGGCGTTTCGGGTTGCGCCGTTTGCCCGGCTGCCGGTGGGAACCTGCTTGTCGCCCAGGCGGTCGACGAGCTGGTCGAAGTCGATCGCGTGCTCGTCCCAGTCGTCGCCGAACCAGTCATCGCCGCCGTAGAACTGACCGCCGTTGTCGTTGAACTGGGTGATCCACTTGTCGGCCTCGGCACGAAGCTCGCTGTAGGACCCGTCGCCTGCCCGGGGGTCGGTGCTCGCCTGGATCTGCTGCTTCTCTGCCTCGAGCGTTCCGGCGAGCGACTCGCGGTTCTCGATCACGCCCGCTACCTTCTGTTCATCGGCAGCGCGGGCATCGCGCTCCTGCTTCACCGAGTTTGCCGCAGCGGTCTCGCCGTCTGCCTCGTACCGCTTGATCTGCTCGTCGAGTGCCTCGAGGCTGCCGTGTTCCTTGTTGTCCTTGAGTTCCGTGACGCGCGCGTCGTGCTCGGTGGTCGGCGCGGCACCACGGCTGGGGCGCGGAGCGTCGGGGTCCTTCGAGGTGGTCGCGTCCGTGATCGCAGTGCGCAGGCGTTCTTCCTCGCTCTTCACGATTTCGATCGTCTCGGGCTTCTCGAAGACCGTCTTCTCGCCGGAGGAGACCGTGCCGTCCTTGACGGCTTCGCGCACCTTGTCGGTGTCAGTCGGCTCCGCAGGCTTCGTGGTGGTCTTGGTGGTGGACCCGCCGCCGCCGTCGATCATCATTCGATGTCGCTGCGTGAACCGGCTCCCGAACTCGATCCCGGCGAATTGCTCGTCGTGGTAGCGATGCATGATGCGTCTCCCCTCCCTGGGTGCCGTGCAGGCACTCCCTCCGTCTTGACGGTACGACCATCGACTACCTAAGTACCGGGGAGAACTACCTAAGTTAGGGCTTGAGCACCGAATTTCCGGCTTCACACGGGGGGTATTGCAGCAGATCCATCGTGCTCCGTTCGTTCAAGCACCCGGTCGTCGCCGCCGAACCCGCCTGCATGAGCACGAACTCCGACGCGTCCGGCGGTCGATTCCGCCGGGCCGAACTCGTCACGTCGAGCCCCGAAGAGCAGCTGCAGGAGCTGCTCGGCGACAGCGCGCGCCTGTACGCACGCTTCGAGGAGCTGATCCAGCAGGCGACCGCCGACGCTGATCCGGAGCTGGTCGTTCGGCTCGTCGAGGTCGGGGGACAGACCGAGGATCCGATTCGCGTGCTTGCGATGCAGCGGATGGCGGGCGTGGCGCTGCACCGGATCGCCGCACAGCAGCCTCGCACCGATCTCGCGCGCTGGTCCAGGCCGCTCGAGCTTGCGCTCCAGCTGCTCGTGCCGGTGCTCGATGCGCAGCCACACGAGCCGGAGCTGCTGTACCTGCTCGCCGTGATCCTGCACGAGCTGGGCGACGACAAGGCGGCGACGCGCGCACTGGAGCGGGTGCTGGAGCTGGAGCCGCAGCACCCGCAGGCACGGACAGTGCAGCGACACGTGCTGCAGGTCGTGGGACGCCCGAAGCCGGACATCTCGCGTCTGGTGCCGTCGCTCGATCGTTTCCGCCCGACGATCCGTTCGATCATCGAGCGAGCCGGCGAGCTCGAGGACAGGCGGATCTCGCTCTGCATGATCGTGCGAGACGAGGAGGAGATGCTGCCGGGTTGTCTCGCCGCCGCGGCGCCGTTCGTGGACGAGATCATCGTCGTGGACACGGGCTCCGTCGATCGGACGCGTGAGATCGCCCGGGAGTACGGCGCGAGCGTGCACGAGTTCCCGTGGAACGGCAGCTTCAGCGATGCGCGCAACGAGTCGCTGCGCCACGCGACCGGCGACTGGATCCTGTGGCTCGATGCCGACGAGCAGCTCGTTGCCGAGGATGGTCCGCAGCTGCGCGAGCTGGCGCGACGCACCTGGGTCGAGGGCTACCAGATCCTCGAGACCCACTTCCTCGGATCCGGCGACGACGGAACCGCCACGCACGCACCGATGCGAATGTTCCGCCGACGCCCCGAGTACTACTGGACCGGCTCGATCCACGAGCAGGTGGCATGGGCGCTGCCGAGCTGGCTGCCCGGTCGCGTGCAGCCGACCACTGTGCGCGTCGACCACTTCGGCTACATGGCGGACGTGGTGGAGGACCGCGACAAGCGCGCGCGCAACCTCGAGCTGCTCATGGCGCAGCACGCGAGCGATCCGTCTGCATTCACGAGCTTCAACATCGGCTCCGAGCACGCCGCGGCAGGCGACTGGCAGCAGGCGCACGTCTGGCTCGAGCGCTCGCTCTCGGAGCTGCGCGACGAGCCGGGAATCTGGCACGAGCAGCAGTGGGCTCCGCTGCTGCTGCAGCGCGCGGTGACCGCACGACGCCTGGTCGGCGACATCGACGGCACGATCATGCTTGCCGAGGAGGGGCTGCGGGCGTGGCCGCAGTACACCGA
>JAGQUL010000066.1:19126-26856 GCA_020438525.1 Thermoleophilia bacterium
CGGGCGGCGCTGGCGCTGGGCGATGCACCGGCGCGCTTCGTGGCGGTGTCGGGCAAGGGCACGTTCCAGGCCCGGCACGTGCTCGCCGAGGCGCTGCGGCAGCTCGGCGACGCCGAGGCAGCACGCGAACAGCTCGTTGCAGCGCTGCGGAAAGCGCCGCACTACCTCGCCGCGCTCGCCGAGCTCGTCGACCTGCTGCTCGAGGCGAACGCCTCCGACGACGAGCTCGACTCGGCCGTCGACGAGGCACTGGGCGAGCGCCGCACGGCAGCGGCGCCGAACCTGCTGGTCGGAACCCGCCTGCACGAGGCAGGTCGCTACGAGCAGGCCGATGCACGCTACCAGCGCGTGCTCGATGCGTCGCCGACCAGCTCCAACGCGCTCGTCGGTCGTGCCGAGGTTCGACTTGCCCAGCGCCGCTTCGACGAGGCGTGGGAGTTCGGGATGAAGGTGGATCCGCTCGATCGCCTGGCGGTCGCGGGTGCGCAGTCGGCGTTCCTCGCGGCTGCGGCGATGGCAGATCCGGAGCTCGTGGCTGCGCCCGCCGATCGCATCGAGCATGGCGAGTCGCTTCGTCCGACCGAACGCGCGGTGTATGTGGCATGGCGACAGGTGATCGCGCCCGGCGACGGCATCCGCGCACTCGTGCCGAACGACGATCGCGCCCGCGCAGTGCTGCTTCGCAACCTGGAGGCGCTGGCGCGCATGCACGCGACCGACGCCTTCGAGCAGCTGCACGACGCGCTCGTGCCGAACGTGATCCCCGACGAGTACGAGCGTCGGCTGGCGATGGCGCGCCTGTACATCCGTCTGTCGTTCGCCGACATGGCCGGGGAGGAGCTGATGATGCTGGCCGACCGGTTCGGACCCGACGCGGCGATCCTCACCGGGCTCGGCAAGGTGGCGACGATCAAGGAGATGTGGGACGACGCCGCGGTGTTCCTCGGCGAGTCGCTGCAGCTCGATCCGAGCCAGCAGGACGCCCGACGCCTGCTCGACGCGGTCCAGGGGCGGCTCGGTGCATGAGCAGGATCGATTGCAGCATGTCCGGTTTGCGGGGAATGCCTCAAGCGGCCTTCGCGACGAGCCGATGTCAGTGGGGAAGCCGAGCACGGATCGAGCAGGGGAACGATGACTTCAGGTCATGATGCATATCGGACGAACGCGATCGAGACCGCGTCGCCCGAGCAGCTGACGCTCATGTGCTACGACGGCGCGCTGCGCTTCATGCGCCGCGCCGCCAAGGCGCTCGACGAGGGCGATCGTCACGACGCGAGCTACGCGACGGGACGCGCCCAGGCGATCGTGAACGAGCTGAACGTGACGCTCGACATGGAGGCCGGCGGGGAGATCTCGTCGAACCTGCGGAGCCTGTACCTGTTCGTGAACCGACACATGTCGGAGGCGATCGTCGCCGGTGAGGCGACGAAGATCCGCGAGTCGATCGACATCATCGGCGACCTGCGCGGCGCGTGGGCCGAAGCGATGAACCTCGGGGCGGCCGCCGCGTGAAGGGCGACGATACGCCGCGCCTCGACCTGCTGCTGCGGCGCCTCGTGCTGCTGGCCGGTGACGTTCGCGACCTGCTCGCTGCCGGCGACTGGGAAGGTGCGATCCCGGTCCAGGAAGAGTTCGACGAGGCGTTCGCGGTCCTGCAGCGCAACATCGATCGAGGATCGCTGCTCGGCGGCGAGCACGTCAACGAGCTGACACGGCTCGCGCACGTGCATGCGGAGAACCAGCAGCTCGCAGCGCAGCTGCAGCGCAGCGCGTCTGAGCAGCTGCAGTCGCTCACGAAGGTGCGCAAGGTCGGCAAGGCGTACTCGCCGCTCGGGATGAACCATCAGCCGGCGCCGCGCTACATCGACGGCTCGGCCTAGCGCCGCTTTGAGTCCTGCAGCTGTGCGCGCTGCACGTCGAACACCTGCTTGACGAGCCGCTCGCGCTCTTCCTGCGTGAGCTCGTCGAACTGCACGCCGACCTGGCTGCCGGCGAGGATCGGCTTCACGAACTTCACGATGAAGGCCTTGCGGAACCGCCAGTCGCTGAACTCGACGACGACCTCGCCGCGCTGGTCGATCTCCACGGGCATGCGCGTGGAAAAGCCGATGCCGGTGGCCGATACGTCACGCGTGCGACCGGGTGCTTCGCGTCCGCCCATCGACAGGGTGATCGGCAGCTGCACCGACACGCGCACGTTCTGGCGCTTCTGACGACCGAGCTCGTCATCGACGGGATCGACGTCGGGATCGTCGGCGGGGATGTCGTGCTCGTCCTGCACGATGGATTGCTTCCCATCGTGCACCTCAGCCCAAACGGTCTTCGTACCATGTCGGCGTTGCAGTGCAGGAGTGCACGGGTCGCCGGGACCTGCCCGAGAACGGGCGGCGCACGCTCCGATCGGGCTTTTCCTCCCCCGATGTGTGAGATAACCGTGATTATCCAACATGCCGGAATCGGGCATGGAAGACTCCACCGGCGTCCACGAGCGGGTAATCCCGTGGACGCCGGTGAATGCTCGTAGCGATGCGTGAGGGCTGTGGCCCCGGTCGGATCAGCCGAACAGGCCGCCGATGAAGTTGCCGACTGCCTCGACGCCGCCGGCGGCCGCATCCCCGAGGTTCTTCACTCCGGTGACTGCATTCTCGACCGCGGCCTCGCCGACTTCCTTCGCGACGTTCGCCGCGTTGGCGACGTTCGTGGCGGTGTCCACGATGCCGTTCTCGATGACCTTGCCGGCCACGCCGCCGACCTTCGAGCCGATGCTGTCGCCGCTCGCCCAGGCGTCGGACACGCCATGGAACGGATTCAGGCTTCGCAGCCATCCCTCGCCGTACTGCTTGAGGGCGCCGCCGATCTCCTCGGCGTTCTCCTTCTGCTGGTTGATCGTGCGCTCTACGATCGAGCGGCCGTGCCGCGCCTGGGTCTCGGCTGCCTTCACGGCGCCGTCCGCACCACCGGAGATTCGATCGCCGAACCACGATGCGACGTGTCCGCCGAGCGCGAGCACACCCTTGCCGGCTTCCTTCGCTGCGTTGACGCCCGGGCTGTTCAGGGCGATCTCGGCGCCGCCTTCAAGGACTTCCCAGCCGAGGCGTGCGGCGTTGCCGACGTTCTTCGCGGCATCGGTAACGGTGTTCTCGACGACCTTGCCGACCGTGCCGCCGATCTTGCTGCCGACGCTCAGGTCGTCGTTGTTCCAGATGTCGCCGACCCCGTGGAACGGGTTGAGGCTGTGAATCCAGCCCTTGCCGTAATCCTTGGCTGCGTCGCCGATCTCCTTGCCGGCTTCCTTGATCTCGCGCACCGTCGGCTCGACGAGCGGCTTGGCAGCCTTGGCGACGGCCTTGCCGACCGTGATGCCCGCGTCGGCGGCGTCGCGAACGGCCTTCTCTGCAGCGCCACCGATGGCCGCACCGATCTTCGCTCCGGAGCTGTCGGGCGCGTCACCCGACTTGTCGGACTTCTTCGTCTCCTCGGCACCCTTCTTGGCTTCCTTGGCGGCACCCGTGGACTTTGCGTCGTCCTTGGCCTTGTCGACGGTCGTCGGCTCGGACTTCTTCGCCTTCGCCTGTGCTTCGCGCTCGGCACGGTCGGCAGTGACATGATTGCTCGTGTCTGCCGGATTGGCGTGGATGCGTGACGGCGACTTGCTCAGCTCAGGAAGCATGTGTGTATCCCTCGTTCCTGGAGACGTACCCGTTCGTCTCCTGTGCCTCGACCGTACGACCCCTTTCGAGAGTAGGTACTAGGTAATTGTGCGGTACTTAGGATCGATCCTCGGCAACCGTTGAATCGGTGGTCGTCGGGTCGTGCTCGGCATCGCAGACGTGGCAGGGGGATCTGTCAGGCTGCCGGCGCAACGACCGAGAACGTGATCGGGGCCACATAGGCTCCTTGGCCCTGCAGGGGCGTTGCCCGCAGCGCGAAGCGCAGGTCTGCCGTTGCGGTCATCGTGGGCGCCGCCGTCGACGCGATCGTCGTCGCCGCGGCCGGCACCTCGTTCCAGGTCGTGCCATCCACACCCGTACACGACGCAGCCTCGGTCCAGGTGCCCACCGCACCCGCGCCCGCATCACGCAGGCATGCACCGAAGAACCCAGCCGACGGCGTGCTCCAATCGTCATTGCCGGCATCGTCGTAGCCAGCTACCGGCGTCCCCGCAAGCGACCCCACGATCAGGTTGCCGTTCGAGTTCGTCGAGCCGACGAACATGACGTCGCCGTCCACGCCCGGCACGATCTCTTCGCCCGAATCGTGCGCGGCGGGCTGGGCATCGATGATCTGCGTCCCGGACGTTCCGAACGTCGCGTCGATGACTCCGGCCGACGAGTATCGCTGCATTGCGATGTCGGTGTCGCCCGACGTAGCCTCACCGATGGTGAGGACGTCGCCTGATTCGGCACGGTCGACCGCCCAGAAGGTCGTGGAGGTGGTGAACACGCCGCCGCCCGGAAACGACGGATCCCAGCTGCCGTCCGCGAGGACGCGCCCGATCCGCGATACCGATGCTCCCCCGAGCCCGAGCAGGTACGTGCCGTTCGGTTCCTGCCACACGCCCAGCGTCCAGTCGTCACCTGCAGCGCCGATGCCGTCGAGCACGCCGTCACCGCTGAACGAGTTCAGGAGCGTGCCCGTCTCCGTCAGCCGAATGACATATGGATTGTTAGTACCATCGACGAAGCCTCCGGCGACATAGCCACCGTCAGCAGTGGCCGAGAGCGTCAGGAGTCCCTCCCCCGAGTGCGTCGGCAGGTTCGTCGAGAACGAGCCACTGGTTCCGAAGGTCGAATCGAGCGTCCCATCTGCCATGAGCCGGGTGACGACGGTCCCGTTGCCGGTGTTGAACTCGCCACTGGCCACGACGCGACCCTGTGGATCTTCGAAGACAGAGTGGAACTGCTCGGTGCCGGCCAGGTTCGGCGACAACGTCACTCCACCCGTTCCAAAGGATCCATCGACGCCACCGGCCGACGTTCGCCGCTCGACGGCACCTCGGCCGCCCGACGAGCCGGCGATCAAGATTCGTCCGTCGTCCATGACGTCGATGCCACCGATCTCGTCGACTGGTGGATCGCTGAGCTGGGTGGTGACGTACCCCGATGTTCCCCACCCGACATCGAGGGTTCCCGCCGGCGTGAATCGTGCGATGCGGACGTTGCCGCTCGAACTGGAGTCGTACAACACGTAGACGGAACCGTCAGGAGCGACATCGGCATCGAGCGGAACCTCAGTCCCCGCGATGGCTGCGACGAGGAATCCTGCGCCGCCGGCGTAGCCGGTGTCGAGCGCGCCGCTGGTGGGGCGGTACATCGCTTCGCCGTAGCCGTCGGTCTGCTCGATGCGCAGCGATGCGGTGTCGTTGGAAGATCCGAACACGAGGTGGCAGTCGCTACCGCCGATCACCGAAGAACTCGGCGGCACGATCCCCAGGTCCGTGACGCCCGACGTTCCCGCAGCACACCCCGTCATGGTCAGGTTCGTCGCGCTCGGGACCGTCGCCGCCACCACCGTCGAACTGCTCGCGCCATCCGCAGGCGCACACGCCGCCCACGCCGCGAGTGCGATCGCACAGGCACCCATCGCATGGGCGCGCGCAAATCTCCGGCGAATCGACGGCAGCATGCACCCTGTATCGGCATCCAGATACGAAATCTGTACGCGTTTTTGCAGGGATTTCGTGGCGTAGGTCGAATGATGTGGGATGCACGACGCGCCCACGAGCCTCGCCCGCACGATCGACCGGTACGTCGGATCGCTCGAGGGCGCGGGCTACTCGCCGCATACGCTCAAGGCGTATGCGACCAGGCTCAACGACTTCCTGCGCTGGGTGGTCGCGGACTCGGGCGGCGACCCGGATGATCCGGGAGACGTCGCTCGTCCCGCAGCGCTCCAGTCGGCCGAGACGGTGCAGGCCTACCTGGCATCGCTGCGCCGCAGGCGAATCGGGCGGCGGGTCGGCGTCTCCACCACCACGCTCAACCACGCCTACGCCGTGCTGAGCGGCTTCCACCGCTGGATGGAGCGCACGCTTCGGCTCGAGCCGAACCCGATGCGCGACGTGCTCAAGCCGCGCGGCGAGACGAGCGTCGACGACGAGTTCAAGTCGCTCACCGCCGCGCAGCTCGAGCAGCTCCTGGACACGGCGCGAAACGGCTGGCCCCGCGGGAGCGGACCCGCCGACCTTCGCACCACGAACCGCAAGCTCGAGGACTGGCTGCTCGTCGCGTTCATGGGGCTTGCCGGCCTGCGCGTCAGCGAGGTGTGCGGCATCGATCGCGACGACATCGTCGGCGACACGGTGCACGTGCTCGGCAAGGGCCGCAAGCGTCGCGCGGTGCCGCTGCCGCCGGAGCTGCTCGACGTGCTCGCCGAGTACTCCCCTCCACGCGAGGGTCGCCACCTGTTCGGCCGTCCGACCGAGCCCGGCCGACGGCTTGCGCCCTACGCGGTCGAGCAGCGAATCCCGAGGCTTGCTCGTCGCGCAGGGATCATGGAGCTGCGCGTCACGCCGCACGTGCTGCGGCACACGTTCGGCTCGCTCATGCTCGCCGCCGACCCGAACGCGCTGATCCCGACCCGCGACCTGATGGGCCACGAGAGCGTCGAGACCACGAACAAGTACGCCCACACTCGTGAAGAGGCGCGACGACTGGCGCTCATCTCGATGCACGAGCTGCGTCGCGGCACCTAGGTCAGGTCGACCATGCGTCGCGGTCGCGCAGGTGGTCGACGTAGAACTGGAGCACCTGCAGCTCGTCGAAGCGGGTGGTGTCCTCGCAGAACTCCACGCCGACCTCGAACATCCGATTGGGCAGGCGCTGCGATCGCGTGACCGTGCCGGCGATTCGCACCATGTGGGTGTGCATCGGTCCGTCGATCACGAGCGAGTCGGCGTCGTAGCCGAGGTGCACGCGCAGCGGCAGCTCGCACTCCATGTCGAGCACGACTCGCGCTCCGACCGGCATCCGTCGCCGGAGCACCATCCGCACGCCGGTGTCGGACAGGTCGAGCACGCGACCACGCGAGATCGTTGCGCCGTCGAGGTCGGCCAGGTGCAGGGCTGCACGCAGGGTCGCATCGATGCGCTCGGCGCTGCGTCGATCGACGTCGTCGGACAACGACGGGTTCGCGCGGTCTCCTCCGATGCCGGATCCTCGAGCTGCCATCCGATTCCTTCCACCAGCATTGCGTCGACGACGCGGGGGGCACGCGTCGCATACGCCACCACGATGGTGTTTCCCCGGATAACCGCGAGCAATGCGTACAGGCACGCATGGCGTGAAAGGATTCTGCGGCTTCGGACGGCTTCGTTGACAGTGCGTCGCGTTCGCGACGCTCAGACGAGGAAGTCCTGCAGGTGCGGCGCGCTCTCCTGCAGCTGCTGCAAGGCTCGGTTCTCGAGCTGCCGAACGCGCTCGCGGGTCACGCCGAGCACGGCGCCGACCTCGTCGAGGTACTGCGGCTGCCGACCGTTGAGCCCGTAGCGCATCTCGAGCACGAGCCGCGAGCGCTCCGACAGGCTGCGCAGCGCGTCGCCCACCGCGTCCTGCCGCATGCCGACCACCGTCTGGGCGAACGGGTCCACGACTCGCTCGTCCTCGAGCATGTCGGCGAGCTCGTTCTCGCCCTCGCCGACGGGCACGTCGAGCGACATGGTGTCGTCGACGAGACGCTGCAGCTCCTCCACCTCGCCCGTCGAGATCTTGAGCTTGTCGGCGAGCTCGTCG
>JAGQUL010000067.1 GCA_020438525.1 Thermoleophilia bacterium
TGGAGGGGGTTCTGGCGTCGGGGGGATTCGCGTACGGGGACACGGGGCGCGCTGCAAGCGCTCAGTCTCAATATCCGCCGGGGTTTCACCTCGTGGCAGCAGCTCTATCCCGTTCTTTCGATGACACCGCCGGTTCGACCGATTTCCGCGGAACGCCAGCCGATGCGATGTGGCTCATGACGATGCTCGCGTTCGGCGCGATGGGTGCCGTTCTCGGTCTGTTGGTAATCCAGTTCGCAGCGGGTGATGGCACCGGTGTTCGATGGGTGGTTGCCCTGACCTCGGCGCTCGCTTCTGCAGGTGCGATCTTCTGGCATCCGTTGTCGCTGCTCGTCTACGCGTTCGTGCCCCAGATCGTGAGCCTGCTTCTGCTCGCGACGCTGCTTCTCGCGCTCATGATGCGTCCCGCTCTTGGCGTTGGTCAGACGCTGCTGGTTGCGGCTTCATGCATTGCGCTCATCGGATGGACGTGGTTCTTCTTGCTTCCCGTGGCCAGCATCTCGGTGCTGGCCTGGCTCCGTATCGACCGGGTCGCGCTTCGCGGTCGATGGATGAGTGTTGCGTTCGCCGCTGTGGCGTCGCTTGCCACCGTCCCGATCCCGATCTATTTCCTGCTGCGAGGAGCTGATACCTCGGTCGTCAATGTGGCGGGTGGGGTGGTGCTCCTGCCGGCGGAAGCCGTCTACGGCGTGGCGGCGCTGGGGCTCCTTGCCCTGCTCACCATCACGTCTTCGACCGATGCACAGCAGCGAAGCGGCGTCCTGCTTGCTGCGTTCCTGACATCCAGCATTGCCTTCTCGCTCCTGCTTGGTATGTACCAGCAGGCAACCATCGGCACGACGGAATACTTCTACGCCAAGTCTCTCTACACGATCGTTGTCCTCTCGATCGTCGTTGTTCTCGGGGTTGCTGGTCGAATGCTTTCGTCGGCCCGCATCCGGCCAGCGCGCAGAGTCGGTGGAGCGATGTTGCTCTCGGTCGGCTTGGTCTTGCTCACCTCGATGAGGCCGTGGGACCGCGCAGCCAGCCCGATTTGGGGATTTCGAGACGGGGGAGGCATGACGCAACTACTGCGTCCATCGTTCGACGCGTACGTCCGAGCCCATGACCGCATTCGTGGGCGATATGTCATCCAGTGGGAGCGGACGGACCAGCCAGTTCATGATTACATCGCGTCGCGATGGCTCACCACGCTCAATGGAAAAGCCGATGGCGAAGTGTGGGAGCTGTGGTACAAGACCAGTGTTGACCAGCATCGCGGTGCCCTGGCCGACTTCATCACCGCGACCAACGGAAACGTCGCCGTGCTCACCGGCAACGAGTCTCTTGCTGCGGAGATGCGTGGTTCGAGTGTCGATCCCCAGGCGTTGGAGCGAGTCGAGTGGATCAAGTGACAGAAACCCGATCTTCGCGCTCACGCAAGGATGTTCCTTCGGAAAGCCTTGCTGACGGAGGCGCTCGTGCCCGATCCTCGGCGACGCGGCTGATTGGAGGTCAGCCGGTCAGGATCTGGTGCATCTTCGTTCTGGCGATCTACGCCGTGCTGATTGCCTTGGGTATCTCATCAACCTCAATCTCGGTTGATCCGCTGCGCGAGGATCCCTCCAAGGCCGCGCCGGGACTGATCGCAGGTTCGCCGCGCCCGATCAGGTCCGATGACTTCCTTCGCGCTACGCCATGGACGATCGGTCAGATGACGACCTCCGAAGGATCTCGGTTCTCACCACTCACGTACGCGGCAGGCTCGTTCGTCGCACCCGGGACGGGTGGTTGGATCGGCAAAGTCCTGTACCCGGAAACCGCTGTCGTCGGGTTGGTCGCCAAGGTAGCGCCGGAACAGGCGTTCGCCGCGGGGGCTTGGCTGATGTTCGTCATCGCCGCGATCATGTTGCCCGTGTGGTTGACGCTGATTGGCGTGCGAGCCGCGGTTTCGATCCCATGCACGATCCTCGTGCTGCTGGCCCCTACCACGGCGTGGTGGTCGTGGTCGCCGACCGCAGTCGTGGGCATACCGGCGATGACTGCCGTGCTCACGATAGTGGGGACCAGACTATGGGTCGACCACCGACGATTCGGCGCAACGCTCGTAGGGTTTGCTGCTGCGCTGTCCTTCGCGCGGGTCGCACTGGGGTATCAGCCGTGGGGAATCCCCATGGCACTCATGATGTTCGTTCCGACCTTGGCGTACTTGATCGAATCGACAGGCCGTCGACGAGTGGCATTCGGCGTCGTCGGCGCGATCACGGTGTTGGGTGGGCTGATCTCGTCGGCGTACCTGCGTCAGGAAGCAAAGAGCTTCGGGGTGCTGCTCGACACCGTGTACCCGGGCGGGCGACGCTCGGTTGGCGAAGCGCTTGATATGGCACACCTGTTCGGGGCCCCACACCTCTGGGTCCTCCAGAAAGCCGACGCTGCGCTCGTCAACACGAACCAGTCAGAGATCGCATCGGGCTATCTGGTGCTGGGCTTGGTCGCACTGATGCTCGTGCCTGCCGTTCAATGGAGTCGCGTGTACACGCGCCGGGCAACCGCAGCGTCATCGCTCGTGGTGCTCGCCGGACTCGCAACATGGTGCACCGTTGCCTGGCCGTCCGGTGCTTCACGGCTTTTCCCGCTCAGCATCATCCCCGCCGCCCGCATGGGTCAGATCCTGGGAATCGCAGCGACCCTGTCGTTTGCGATCATGTTCGATCGCTGGTCAAGGCAGCAAATTGTCAATCGATGGCCGGCAGCGCTCTCGAGCGCAGCGCTGGCAGCTTTCGTAACCGCGATGGGCGGAAGCGCGCTGCGCATCAACTTCTTGCCTTCGTACCGCACCACATCCATCGCATGGGTAACGATCATCGTGGCAGTGGTAGTGCTTGTCGCCGTGCTCAGTGCACGACGCTGGTGGACCCTAGTTCCGCTGGCAGTTGTGTCCATCTTCGTCGTTGCGAGCGTCAACCCCCTGCAGCGCGGCTTCGGTGATCTCTCCGGAAGCACGACCGCACAGCAGATCCGCGATCTCGGCTCCGAACTCGATACAAACGAGGCGTGGGCCGCCGATGACTTCTACATGGACGCGTACCTGATGGCGAACGGTCAGCTGTCGCTGAGCGGCCAGCAATGGGTCGGGCCCAACAAGAAGGCCTGGAAAAGGCTCGATCCAGACGAAGCCGCCAAGGACACCTGGAACCGCGGCGCCTCGTTCATCCAATTCGACTGGGTCGGCACCGACGATCCCCCGTCGATACAGTTGCAGCAGGCCGACGTGATCAGGGTCGTGGCAAACCCCTGCGACCCGGCGCTCGAAGATCTGGGCCTGCGCCTGGTCAGTTCCGACGTCCCGCTGGACATGCCGTGCCTCACAGAGAAGACTCGGCTTCACTTCGGCAACGCCGAGCGCGTCGTCTACCAAGTAGGAGATTCGGCGTAGATCGCCGGGAAGGGCTAGATGAGCACCGTTTCCACAGCGTCCGAGACCATCGTCGTGCCGGATTCCACAGCTCCGCCGCGGCCCAGCGTGTCCATCGTCATCGCAAACTTCAATGGCGAGCAGGACCTGCCTGCATGCCTCGACTCGATCCTCGCGCTGGAATATCCCGCCGACAAGGTCGAGACGATCATCGTCGAGAATGGTTCCAAGGACGGCTCGCGACAGTTGCTCGCGGCGCAGTACCCCTGGGCGAAGGTGCTTGAGCAGGACACGAACCTCGGATTCGCCCCGGCGGTGAACCTTGGTGTCGAGGCAGCCGCCGGCGAAGTGGTCGCGCTGTTGAACAACGACATGCAGGTCGAGCCACAATGGCTGGACGCGCTCGTCGACGCATGGTCTCCGGAGGACGGCTACACCTGTGTGGCGGGCACCATTCTCGACTGGCACGGCGAGAAGATCGATTACGCCGAAGGCGTGCTGAACTGGCACGGCATGGGCGACCAGATCGGGTTCGGCCTGCCGGTCGACCAGGTCTCGGTACGCGACGGTCGCGAGCTGCTGTTCGCCTGCGGCGGGTCGATGCTCATCAGCAGGAACGTGTATCTCGAGCTGGGCGGTCTCGATGCCGACTACTTCGCCTACTTCGAGGACGTCGACCTCGGCTGGCGACTCTGGCTTTCCGGCCACAAGGTGCGCCTCGCCGCCGACGCGCGATGCCGACATCGACACAACGGCACCTCAGGACGCTTCCCGTTCTACCAGCGGGCACTGCTCTACGAACGCAACGCGCTTCGGACGATCATCAAGAACCTCGACGACGAGAACCTGGGTCGGTTGCTCGGGCCAGCGTTGATGCTCCTGATTCAACGGACGCTGCTCGACGCCAAGTCCGACCGAGCCCCCTACGAGTTCGGAACCGCAGGCGAATCGGACGCGACAGAGACGATTTCGCGTGACGCACTCGCTCGTCTCCATGCCGTCGGCGACATCATTGGTGACCTCGACGAACTCATGCGGCTTCGACGCGAAGTCCAGCTGCGACGAACCGTGACGGACGAGGATGTCCTCCGACGCTTCGGGCGCCCGTTCCGCCCCCTGGGTGCCGGTGGTAGTGAATATCTTGAAGCAGCCGAAGCAATCCGGCGGAATTTTCAGCTGGATCGTACGATCCCCGAGGGGCGTGCTACTCGCGTCGCGATTCTGGCGTACGACCGGATCGGCGAGCGAATGGCAGGTCCGGCAGTGCGGTCGCTCGAGATCGCGAAGGCCTTGTCGAAGTACTGCACCGTTACGCTGATCTCGCCGTGGAAGGTCGAGCGGGAGGCCCCTGGTGTGGAGGTCCTCACCTTCGAGCATTCCGAGGAGCTGCGCCAGATGCTCGTCGAGAGCGACATCGTTCTCGTGCATGGATACGCGCTGGTGCAGTACCCGATCCTCAAGTCCACCCGAGCGTTGCTCGCCGTCGACCTCTACGATCCCTGGATCTTCGAGAACCTCGAGATGCGGCGCGATACCATCGATGATCGGGTCGAGGATTACCACGTTCGCGTCGACATCGACGTGCAGACGGAGCTGCTCGATCACGGCGACTTCTTCGTGTGCGCCAGCGAGCGCCAGCGCGATTATTGGCTCGGAATGTTGACCGCACGCGGTCGCGTCGATCGCACCACGTACGCCGCCGACCCGACACTGCGCTCGCTTATCGACGTGCTGCCCTACGGGTGCCCGGATACAGATCCGGCACCCGCCGGCGGCAAGCCGGTACTTCGCGGAGTGCACCAGGCGATCCCGGAGGACGCGATCATCGTCACCTGGGGCGGTGGCACATGGGAATGGTTTGACCCGGTGCTGGTATTGGAAGCCTTCGCGCTCGCACACGAACGCGAGCCTCGGTTGCGGCTCTACTTCATGGGGCTGGATCAGGCTTCGGGCGAGGGCGTGCCGGAGATGAAGGTCGCAAAGCAGCTCAAGCAACGAGCAAGAGAGCTTGGGCTCGTCGACCGGGCGGTGGTGTTCGGAGACTGGGCACCCTACGACGAGCGAGGTCGCTACCTCGTTGAGTCAGACATGGGCGTGATTGCTACCAAGGACCTTGCCGAGGTGCGGCTTTCGTTCCGATCGCGGCTGCTCGACCACTTCTGGACAGGGCTGCCGACGATCACGACTTCCGGCGACGTGCTGGCGGACATCGTCCACGAACACGATGCTGGTGCCATCGTTCCCATGGGCGATCGCGACGCACTCGCTGCGGCCATTTTGCGTCTCGCCGATGATGAAGAACTACGTCACCGGCAATCACGAAACGCCAAGGAGCTCGGTGGCAAGTACCGTTGGACGAACAACGTCGCACCGCTCGTGCGGATGGCGGATACGCCAGCGCGCTGGCGGGCGATTCGTAGCGAGCGACCACTGCGCAGGCAGCTGGACTTGAGTGAAGACGCGCAGGTGCTCCTGCTGCAGCGCCGTGCGCTCATCAACGACTACGGGCGCGTTTCCAAGCTGTTCGATTTCGTCGGTCGGTCTCGTATCCTTCGACCGATCGCGCGATTCGTCAAGCGCAAGGTGCTGCGAATCAAGGACTAGACGGCGTAGGTGCCGTGTGCGTGATCGCAACACGGGGATCGAAAGTGCCGTACGTTTCGATCGGGGCCGTGACGCGGAACAGCACGGCGTCACGATTCGCATGCAGGACCGGTCCGGGGCCTGCTTCGGCGACCTCGGCGTGCACGACATACTCATTCGCGCTGAGCACGTTCTCGAACTCGAACGTCGTGACGAGCGTCGAACCGGATTCGCATCGGCCCGCATCTTCGCGTGTCCACCAGTTGTTGGTGATCACGAGTTGCTTGCCCAATCGGTCGGTTATGAGGATCCCGATGATCGGATTGGTCATCTCATCCCGGAACACGGTGCTGACTCGGATGCCCAGTCGTGCGCCTTGCGGAACGTGCGAATCGTCGCCGACGGGTTCGCCGTCGGCAAGGATTTCGACTGATTCCACATGCGCTGCTGTGTCGAGTTCGTCAACGACGATCGGGGCCTCGGCTGCCTCGGGATCGTGATGCACGTTCAGCTGGTGGTAGCGGCGAACGACTTCGCGAGTGTCGCCCATGGCGGTCACCCGCCCATTCTGTAGAAGCATCGTGCGATCGCAGAAGTCAAGCACTGCAGCCATGTCGTGCGTGACAAACAGGACCGTGCTGCCGGCTTCCTTGCGCTGGCGGAACACCTCGAAGCACTTGCGCTGGAAGTTCTCGTCGCCAACGGCGAGCACTTCGTCAGTGAGCAGGATGTCGGCACCTGCCTCGAGCGCAATCGCGAACGCGAGTCGCACCTGCATGCCGGACGAGAAGTTCCGCAGCTTGAGGTCCATGAATCGCTCGAGCTCGGCGAACTCGACGATGTCGTCATAACGATCCTTGATGCGCTGGGTTGTCAGCCCGAGCAAGGCGCCATTGATGAACACGTTCTCACGGCCCGAGAGCTCCGGGTTGAATCCGACGCCCAGCTCGATGAAGGGCGCGAGCGAGCCCTTGACGGTGATGCTGCCCTTGTCAGGCTTGTAGATGCCGGCAATCGCCTTGAGCAGGGTGCTCTTGCCGCTGCCATTGCGACCGACAATTCCGAAGAACTCACCGCGTCGCACCTCGAACGAGACGTCCTCGAGTGCCTGGAACTCCTCGACCGTGGTCTTGGCGAACGGATGCAGGACCCTGCCGCGAAGCGAGGAGTACTGCACATGTGGGATCCGGAACGTCTTGCTGACGCTGTCTACCTTGATCACTACATCGTTGCCGCTCACACGAACTCCGCCACTCGATCCGCAGCTCGGTTGAAGACGTACAGACCCAAGCCGAACATCAATACCGTCAGGCCATAGGGAATGAGCTGTACCAGCACACTGAAATCCTCACGCCCGGTGCCGGTCGCCGGATCGATCACGACGAGCCGGGCGTCCTGGATGATCTGCGCGAGCGGGTTCGAGAGCACGAGCGTCTGCAGGTGCACCGGAACGAGGCTGACGGGATAGATGATCGGTGTTGCGTAGAAGAGCATCTGGGCGCCGAGATCCCAGATCTGGCCGATGTCGCGGAATCGAACGAACAGCGCGGCGAGCATGAGCGACACACCAATCGTGAAGACGATGAGCTGGATCACCAGCAGCGGCAGCCAGAGCCAGCTCCAGGTCGGGTAGACACCACCGACGATGCAGATTACGAGCACCGCACTCAGGTTGAACAGCATCGCGAGGATCGCGGTCCCGCCGACTGAGAGCGGCAACACGATGCGGGGGAACGAGATCTTGCGAATCATGTCTGCACGCGCGACGAGCACCGACGTGCTGGCGAGCGTCGTTTCGGCAAAGAACGTCCAGAGTACGATCGCGAGCAACAGCTGGAGAGGGTAGCGGTCGACGCCGCTCCCGAACTTCAGCACGTAGTCGAACGCGAAGTACAGGATCCCGAACAGCGCGAGCGGCTTGGCAACGGACCAGAAGAAGCCAAGGAACGATCCGGCATACCGCAGCTTGAACTCGCTGCGAGCGAGGATTCCCGTGAGGGTGAGCGTCTGTCGAAGGGAGCCTGATGCCATGCGGCTGAGGTACCTCTGGGGGAGCACCACGTAACCGCACTATGATACTGCATACGACGACGAATTCCGCGCACTCACGCCCTCTCCCTACGCCGGGTACACGATGGTCACAGCCTCATGAACGAATCTGAGCGCGCTGCCTGGCTCGATGCCGCGTTCAGCGACAGCGAGCGCGACGCGATTCTCGCGCCATCACGACTGACGGCAACCGGACACGCCGAATGTGTGCTTCGCCTCGGTCGGGACGGAGCGATGGAGTGGCAGGGAACGCAGGCAGCGCTCGACGAATGGCAGCATGCAGTAATCGATGCGGCGGCCGTCGCCAATCCGTTCGAAGCATGGTCGATCATGCGCACCGCCGCGTGTTTTCGAGGAATGGTCGACCAGTCAATTGCCGGCGCGGATTCGCAGTTACCGATGCCGCGACCCGAGCAACGCGCATTGCGGCGGGCAGCGGCAGCTGGAATCTCCATCGAGTTGTCCGAAGCCCTCCGTGCGGGCCGGATCGATGATTGGCTCGAACGACCGGTCGGTCAGCTTCGGGTAGCGAGTCGGTATCTTCATGAGTTGTGGCTCGGGCGCCCCGACCTCCACGGCCTGTATCCACGAGTTGGGGATCGGGTCGACTCAACGATCAACTTCTTGGCCTGGGTGGCCGAGCACGGGGTTCGCGAAATCGACATTCCTGATCGATTTCGACCGACCGACGCCATGCTCGCGTGGCGGCTTCCCCACGCTCCCCCGAAGCGGCATGGCGTTCGGTTGGTTGGGCTTGTGGACGAAGTGCTCGGTATCGGAGAAGCGGCACGAAACGTCGCTCGAGCGCTTCGGCACGCTGGCATCGAGACCGATCACTATCTGGATCCAGCCAGCGTCGAGCATGATGTCAACATCATCTGCCTGAATGCGGACGAGCTACCGACGTTCATGGCCGATGTCGGTGACGGATTCTCCGCCGACCGTCACACGATCGGGGTCTGGTTCTGGGAGACGACGGCACCGCCGAGGAAGTTGGCCGAAGCGACGGCACTCGTCGACGAAATCTGGGTCGCCAGCAAGTTCGTACGCGATGCGCTGACCCCGCACGTCGACGGCACGCCCATCCATGTGATGCCACTTGCGGTTGCTGAACCCCGGCCAGGCACCTACGCACGAAGCTACTTCGGCTTGCCCGACGACGCGTTCATCTACGGGTACATGTTCGATTTCAATTCCACGCTCGAGCGCAAGAACGCCTGCGGGCTCGTCGATGCGTATGTACGCGCTTATCCCGAAGCGCGCACTGACACTGCGCTGGTCATCAAGTCAATTCAATCGTCACGGCATCCTCACGACCGCGATCGGCTCATGAGCCAGGCGCGCGACCGCCCCGACATCGTGATGATCGATGCGGAGCTTTCGATCGACGAGCGTGACGCGCTGTTGGCGCACTTCGACTGTTACGTCTCGCTGCACCGTAGCGAAGGCTTTGGTCTCACGATCGCGGAGTCACTGCTCGCCGGCGTGCCGACGATCGCCACGGGCTACTCCGCGAACATCGAATTCGCGGATGCAGACGTCTGCTATCTGGTCGACTACGAGATGGTGGCGGTCCCCGGCGGTCTGAGCCCGTATCCCACCGGAGGGCTGTGGGCAGAACCCGACTTGGAACACGCCGCGCAGTTGATGCTGCACGTTCGCGAGCACGAGTCCGAGGCGCGCGCAAAAGGCCAAGTGGGCCGCGACCGGATTAGAGCACGCTGCTCGCTCGATTCGGCAGCGAGCTTCATGCGGTCGCGGCTTGAGCGGTTGTGGAAGGACTATCCATTGGAACCGAGGAAACTTGAGTTACGGACCGCTCGTGACGAGCACGCCGAGATCGAGGACCCGATCGCGGCGGTCGAGCGTTACGTGCACCACGGACCGAGTGCTGGATGGCTTGTCGGAAGCCGTGGAATTCGACGGGTACTCCGCCGAGTATCGCTGCGCGTAGCACGGCCGCACGCGGATCGCCAGAAGGAACTCGAAGTCGATATCGCACGATCGCTGCGAAGCCTCCAGCATCAGATCGACGATCTACGACGGAACTAATCCGACTCGCGTACCATGGACGATTCATGCCCCCGCCTGACCTCGCCTGCTCCATCGCCAACCGCGCGATGCTGCCGGAGGTGCGCGTGCTCGCACGCAGCTTCCGTGAACTGCACCCGCACGTGCCGTTCGTGGTGCTGCTCGCAGACGCGGTTCCCGACACGGTCGAACAGGAGCCGTTCGAGGTCGTGACGCTCGACCAGGTCGACGTCCCCGAGCAGCTGCGCTGGAGCGCAGGCGCGCAGCAGCTCAGCTACCTCGCGACTCCGTTCCTGCTGCGATCGCTGCTGGAGCAGGGGGCGGAGCGGGTCGTGTTCTTCAAGCAGGAGACGCTCGTCTGCTCGAGCGCGCGTCGGATCTTCGACCAGCTGCGCACGAGCCCGGTGTTCCTCGCGCCGCACCTCACGCGACCGCACGCGCACGGCGCGGCCGCAGCGGAGGTCGAACGGCTCATCCTGTGCGCCGGCGCCTACAACGTCGGGGTGCTCGGCGTGAGCCGCACCGCGACCGCGCGACGCTTCCTGGACTGGTGGGCCGAGCGCAGCGCGTTCGACTCCGAGCACGCGATCGAGCGCGGCGTGCACTACGAGCAGCGCTGGCTCACGCTCGCGCCCACGCTGTTCGCCGACATCCACGTCGACCGGCGACCCGGCACGAACATCGGCCACTGGAGCATCCCCGCGCTCGATGTGACGCGCGACGGGTCGGGCACGCTCTGCGCCGACGGCGACCCGATCGTGGCGCTGCGCTTCTCCGGCTACGACGGCGATCGCACCGCCCGCTGGTCGCGGTACGCGCCGCGGCTCGACGGGCTCGACCTCGGCGAGCTCGACGCGATGATCGCCGAGTACGGCAGCCGGCTCGTCACCGAGGGCGACGCCGACCGCTGCCCCGACTACGCATTCGCGGCAGGCATGCCATGAGCAGTCGCGCCTGCATCTGCACCGTGATCAGCCGCAGCTACCTGCCGTTTGCGCAGGCCTGGCTCGAGTCGATCCGCCGGCACCACCCGGCCGGCGAACTCGACGTGCTCGTGAGCGTGGTCGACGGCACGCCGGCCAACGCGCCCGCCGGCAGCATCGGCGTGGACTTCGCGCAGCTGCCGGGCGCCACGCAGATGCTCGAGGGGTACGGCCGCCAGGCGCTCGTCATCGCGGGCAAGGCACCACTGCTGCAGCACGCGCTCGAGCTCGGCTACGAGCGCGCGGTGTTCCTCGACGTCGACATGCTCGCGTATGACCGGCTCGACCCGCTGCTCGATCGCGACCTGGCGCAGATCGTGCTCACCCCGCACGTGCTCGCACCGCTCGCCAACGGCGCGTTCACGACCGGCGACACCGGCCCCGAGTTCGAACGGATCCTGCTGCTGAGCGGCGTGTTCAACGGCGGCTGCATCGCAGTCGGGCCGGGCGCGAGCAGCAGCGCGTTCCTCGACTGGTTCGCCGACCGGCTGCACACCCACTGCCGCCACGACGTTACGAACGGCCTGCACTACGACCAGACCTGGCTCGACTTCGTGCCCGGGATGTTCGACAGCGTGCAGATCCTGCGCGACCCCAGCATCAACGTCGCCTACTGGAACGTGCACGAGCGCCCGGTCACGCAGGCGGCCGATGGTAGGTGGATGGCTGGTGACACGCCCCTGCGCCTGTTCCACTTCAGCGGGTTCGACGCCGACCGACCGACGATCCCCTCGCGCTATCGCGCGGCCATGACCATGCACGACATGGCGGGCGCCGCGCCGCTGTTCGCCGACTACGCCTCGCGGCTCGCGGCAGCACACGCCGCGCCGTCCCCCTCGAACCCCGCCACCACGTCCGCGAGCTCGTCCGGATCCGGCACCAGGTAGAGGCCGTCGCGGCGGGCGGGCCAGGGAAGGTTCGGATCGCCGACGTGCACGGCCTGCAGCTGGCCGGTGAGGCGGCAGCGGGCGGTCACGCCATGGCGGGCGGCGCGCGCGAGCTGGACCAGCTCGGAGCGGGTCAGGTCGGTGCCGACGCTGCCGAGCAGGTCGTGCGGCAGCGAGTGCGGGTGCAGCAGCACGTCGAGCGGCGAGAGCGATCCGAGCATCGCGGTGAGCACGAGCTGCTGGCGGCGAGAGCGGTCCTCGTCGGACTCGTCGGGACTGGCCTCGTTGTGGCGCGCGCGCATGAACGCCTCTGCATGCGCGCCGTCGAGCTCGATCCGGCCCTTCGGAAAGGTCCACGTGCGGCCCTGGATCTCGCGGGTCTCGAGGCGCGCCGGATTCTCGACCGAGACCGGTCCGACCGCGTCGATCGCGGTGCGCATCGCAGTGAGGCGGATCACCACCACGCGGTGGATGTGGATGCCGGTCGTGCGACCGATCGCACGCACCACCGCCGCGGGGCCCTGCTGGTGCTGCAGCGTGGCGGGGCGCTCGCCGCCGTCGTAGGCGTCGAGCAGCAGGTCGCGCGGGATCGACAGCGTGCGCAGGCCGCTCGTTCCCTGCGCGCGCACGAGCTGGATCCCGTCGCCGGACGAGGAGCGATCCACGCCGATCACGAGCACCGTGAGCGCATCGCCCGAGCGATCGCGGGCCACGGCGCGCCGATCGACATCGTCGGGCAGGCGATCCCGCGCTGCGGCCAGTGCCGAGCTCGTCGACTGCAGCGCCACCAGAGTCGCCGCGACCGGCCACGCGACGAGCAGCAGGACCGCAGCGAGCAGCCACCAGCGCGGGCGGCGCCACCAGCGGCGGCGCGGTGGGTCGGCGGGTTCGGTGGTCGTCGTCGTCACCGACCAATCCTATGCTGGTTAGCTTGTTTCGCAGTCTGCCACGCCTCGGTATTGACACCGATCGAACAATCTGGTCGGATCCCGCAGCCGTTGCGTTGCCGCGCAACGAGAACGAGGGGAATCCGCATGATTCGCGTACGCCGTGTTGCTGCCCTGCTGGCCCTGATGGTCGGCGCGACCTGGATCTGCGGCGCCGGCTCGGCGCTTGCCGTGGCCGACCCGACGATCAGCACGTCGCTGCAGGCCACGCTCGGCGCGAGCACCGACCGACCGCTCGTGGGATCGTCGTTCACGATCACCGTCACCACGAACGGGCGCGGCACCCCCGACGCCTCCTTCGAGGTGCCGCTGCCGTCGAACCTGCAGGCCACGGCGGTATCGATCACCGGAACCGGCGGCAGCTGCTCGTTCACCGCGAGCCGCGCTACGTGCAGCGGCATCCAGTTCGACGTGAACACCACGCGTACGATGAGCATCACCGTCACCGCGCTGAGCGCGGGGGCGGCGACGGTGCAGTCGTCGGCGTACTCGACCGAAGGTCTCGGCAGCGGCAGCCGGAACTTCCGGCGCCTCGACCTGCGCGTTCTGGCGGTCACCGAGACCGCGGTGGGCCTCGGGTAAACGCGCATGAGCGCCTCGGGGGCCACGAGCGCGACGGTCACGTCGACCGTGGAGAACGCGACCAACGCCGCGGCGACCGCGAACGTCACCGGATCGCTGCAGGCCGGATCGACCGGCGCGATCGCGAGCGCCACGATCGGCGGATCGGCGTGCACCACCACCGCCACCACGATCGACTGCACCGGCGCGGTGGCTGCCGGGGGCACCTCGAACGTGCTTGTGCAGCTGACGGGCGTGTCGGGCAACTACGGCGTGCTCGACCTGCACCTCGCGGCCGTGGGCGCGACCAACGATGCAGACCAGTCGGTCGACCGGTACTCCGACTACATGATCAACAACATCGGCAGCCACCGCGTCGAGCTCTACGGCGGCTACGGCGGGTCGCTGATCGGACCGGCCGTGACGTACCGCGTCTACTTCGAGAAGCCCAACATCGCGATCCCCGGGCTCACGCTCACGATCAGCGCGCCGGGCGCACAGCTGAACGTGCCCGCGACCGGCACCTTCAGTGGCTGCAGCGGCGGGGGCACGGCAACGCTCGTGTGCGACCTCTCCGCCAACACCGACTACTACGCCTACGAGAACCTCACCGCGACCGTCTCCGCGGCGACCACGTCGCTCACCGTCGAGCAGACGATGACCGCGAGCGGCACGATCTGGGGCAACGACCACGTGAACACAATCCTCGAGCAGCAGCTCGGCGGCGATGCCGGGCTGCGTGCGCTGCTGCGCACCGGGGGCGCGTTGAAGCTCGACGGTTCCACCACTGCCGACAAGACGATCACGATCGGCGCCTACAACGCCGGTACGAGCGCCGCGACGAACGCGAGCGCATGGGTCGACCTGCCGACCGGAATCGTGGCAAACACCGGATCGCTGCCGGGCGCGTGCAGCTGGACCGCGCCGCGCGTGACGTGCACCCTCGGCGACGTGCAGCCGTACGAGTACGGGACGGTGGACGTGCCGCTGCAGGTGGCAGGCTCGCTGATCGGCAACCGCCGCCTCGACGTGTCGATCGACGCGACCGCCGGGCTGGGTGCGACTGCAGACGACACGCGCCGCGGCACGCTCTACGTCGACAGCCAGGTGGGTGGCGACGACTACATCGCCGCGTCCCTGCAGCTGGCCAACCCGTTCAGCAGCAGCCCGAGCGGCGGGCTGGTCGACCGCACGCTGCAGGTCGGGGAGCGGACGCTCGTGAACGGCTACTTCTACCGCACCTATCCCGGCACCTACCGGTCGGCGAGCGAGCCGATGAGCGCCACGTTCGTGCTGCCGCCGACCCTCACGTTCGTGGACGGCGAGATCGACAACGACGGCGCACGCGCATGCAGCGCGGTCGGACAGGTCGTGACGTGCGCGGTCGGCGCGCCCAACCACTACTCGAGCCTGCGCGGCTCGACCGAGTACGCGAACTTCGAGCTGCTCGTGCAGGGCGTGAGCGCCGGCACCGGCACCATCCAGATGATCATCGACGACGCGCGGCTCGCAACCGACGGCGGCGTGGCGTTCGCGTCGCAGTTCGTGGACGTGCGCGCCGCAGGAGGCGGCGGCGACCTTCGCGTGAAGCGCTCGAGCAGCGAGCTCACGACCGGCGCGTTCACCGACGTGGACGTGCCCTTCGACAACCTCACGGCGGCAGCGGCGACCGGCGCATCGATCCAGTTCACCATGCCGACGGGCGCGAGCCTGGTCGACGCGCGCCCATCGCAGGGAACGTGCAGCGTCACGTCGGCGTCCGCGACGTGCACGCTCGGCGACGTGCCGGCGGGGCATTCCGGCAGCGTCGCGCTGACGATCTCCGCGCCGAGCCAGATGCACGGACGGATGCAGGTCGCGATCAGCTCGTCGTCGACCGACCCTGTCTCCTCCAACAACAGTGCGGAGTGGACGCTCGACGCGACCACTCCCACCACGGTGCGCGTGTGGAGCTCGGCAAGCGCACGAACGACCGTGGGCGCGACGACCACCCTGAAGGTGAACAGTGACTCCGTCGGTCCGCTGTACGCGGGCGACATCACGATCACCTACCAGCTGCCGGCGCAGGTGACGTGGGTCGGATCGGCGACCGGATCGTGCGGCGCAGTGGTGAACTCGCGCGTGGCGTGCGTGTACACGCCGACCGAGCCGCTGTGGACGTTCGAGACCGGATCGATCTCCGACACGATCGAGGTGACGGGCGCGGTCGCAGGCACCGGCACGATCGCGATGTGGCCGAGCCAGACTGGTGCCACGCCCGATCCGTGGCAGTCGTCGGTGGCGACCACGAAGGTGAAGGTCTCGGCGAGCGGCGCGCGCGACCTCGTGGTTGCAGTGGACCCACCGCAGGATCCGATAGCGTTCGGCGACCGCGACGTGGTGCGCGTGGCGGTGCGAAACCGCTCGAACGTCACCGCGACCAACGCGGTGCTGACCGTGGTGCTGCCGGCGGGGCTGGCGCACACCGCAAGTGGCGGCTACAACGACGCGTGCTCCCCGAGCGGTAGCGGACCCACCACGCTCACGTGCACGCTCGGGGACCTGCCCGGCGGCGAGTACGCATCGGTCGACGTGGTGGTGCAGGCCACGGCGCGCCCGACCGCCCCGGTCACGGCAGCGATCGCGGCCGACGGCGTGGACTCGACGCCCGACGACGACTCCGCAGCAGGCACCGTGCACGTGCGCAACGTCGCAGCCAGCGGGGCCGACCTGCGCGTCGACGGCACGCCGCGCTGTAGCGCGGTGACGGGTGCGACGTGCATCGCGCGGATGGTAGTGGTGAACGACGGCTCGAGCGCCACCACCGCAGCAGCGCTGCACGTGGCAGCGCCCACGAACGCAACGATCAGCGAGTGGCGGGTCGCGGGCGGCAGCTGCTCGCTCACGAGTGGCGCGCTCGACTGCGAGCTCGGCGCGCTGGCGTCGGGTGCGCAGCGCGACGTGCGCATCGCGTACGCGATCACTGCGGCGGGCGAGCGCGCGGTCGCGGTGACCGCCACGGCAACCGCTCCTGCCGATGTCGATACGGGCAACGACGCGGCATCGATTCGGATGATCGGGACCAGCCCGCATCTCGTCGGTGGCGTGCCGAGCGTTCCGTTCGCCGCCACCAAGGCGGGGCAGAACACGCTGCACGACGTGCCGGTCGTGAACGACGGCGTAGCGCCGCAGCGGATCATCAGCATGTCGATCACCGGTGCGGATGCCGCGCGCTACACGCTCGAGCAGCCGTGCGACGGCGTGCTTGCACCCGGCGAGCAGTGCACCGCGCAGGTGCGGTTCCAGCCGCTCGCCGCGGGCTCGAACGCCGCGACGCTCGAGGTGCGGGGCCAGCTCGACGAGCTGCTGGGAAGCATCGATCTGTCCGCGGTCGTGCCCGACGCCGGCTCCACCGTGACGAGCACGAACGTGGCGGCTGGCGGCACGCTCGCAAGCGAAGGCGGCGTGGCGAGCAGCGGCGTGCCGATCGTGGTGAGCGTCACGAGCCCGGTCGCGGGCGGGGTGGTGGTCGAGCGGCGCAGCACTCCGGCGAGCGGCGTGCCGTCGGGCTACTCGCTGCTCGGCCAGGAGGTGCACGTGACCGCGCCGGATGCCGAGTCCAGCGACGCGCCGCTGCGGCTCGTGCTGACGATCGACTCCACCCAGATCCCGGCCGGCACCGACACGAGCACGATCCACGTGGTGCGCAACGGCGTGGCTATCACCGCGGCGTGCGCGGGCGACACGGCAGTGCCGAGCCCGTGCGAGCGCTCGCGCGTGACGCTCGGGGATGGCGACCTGCAGATCACCGTGCTCACGGTGCAGGCATCCGACTGGTCGTTCGGCAAGGACAACGCGACTCCGACGATCCCGGATCCCACCACGAACCCCGACGAGACACGACCGCCGGTGAAGCCTGCAGATCCGCTGCCGACCGATCCGCAGCCCGAGTCGACTGCCGCGAACCTGAGCGACGTGTCGAGCAGCCTCGAGCGGTACCGCTGCTCGAAGTCGATCGGGGTGAAGGTGGGGCGCGCGTACTGGTGCCTGCGCATCAAGGTCCGCGCGCGGCTCGTGGATGCGAGCGACTCCACCGCCGCGATCGCCGGGCAGCAACTCGTGGTGAGCTACCGAGCGGGCACCAAGACCAAGGTGCTCGGCCGCCCGACCACCGGTGCGACCGGCTGGGTGCAGCAGCGTGGGAAG
>JAGQUL010000387.1 GCA_020438525.1 Thermoleophilia bacterium
TCTCGAACATCTTCTCGAAGATCATCACCGTGCCGGTCGCCTGGGTGGCGATCGCCACGGCGGTCGACGTGAGGTCGGCCGGGAAGTTCGGCCAGGGACCGTCCTCGAGCTTGGTGATGTGTCCGCCCAGGTCGTCCTTCACCACGAGACGCTGCTCCGGCGGCACGCGCAGCGTGGTGCCCTCCAGCTCCATCTCCACGCCGAGCTTGCCGAAGCCGAGCAGCATCGGGCGCAGCTGCGACACGTCGCCGGCGTTCTCGATCACAAGCTCGCCACCGGTCACCGCGGCCAGGCCGACGAAGCTGCCGACCTCGATGTGGTCGGGCTGGATCGTGTACTCGGTGCCGCCGAGCTTGCCCTGGCCGTGGATCGTGAGGATGTTCGAGCCGATGCCCTCGATCTTCGCGCCCATGCTCACGAGGAAGCGGCACAGGTCCTGCACGTGCGGCTCGCAGGCCGCGTTCTCGATCACGGTCGTGCCGCGTGCGAGCGATGCAGCCATGATCGCGTTCTCGGTACCGGTCACGCTCGGCTCGTCGAGGAACATGTAGGTGCCGATCAGGCCGCCCGATGGCGCCTCGAAGCGGTAGCCCTGGTCCCACGTGAAGGTCGCGCCGAGCGTCTCGAGGGCGATCACGTGGGTGTCGACGCGGCGACGACCGATCGTGTCGCCACCCGGGACCGGGATCCACACCTCGCCGTGGCGGGCCACGAGCGGGCCTGCGAGCAGCAGCGATCCACGGATGCGCTCGCACAGCTCGGGATCGAGGTTGGTGGGGTCGAGGCCGGCGCTCGCGTCGATGCGCCACGAGTTCGGTCCGAGGCGCTCGACTGCGCAGCCTGCGTGGTCGAGCAGCTCGATGAGCAGGATCACGTCGACGATGTCGGGCACGTCGTGCAGCACCACCGGCTCGCTCGCGAGCAGGCAGGCTGCAACGATCGGCAGCGCCGCGTTCTTGTTCGCGGCGGCACGGACGGTGCCGTGGATCGGGTTGCCTCCCTCGATGAGGAAGCGCTCGTTCTTCTTCGCACGCGCGCCCGTGGAGGTGGCCGGAGCATCCGGGGTGACAGTCATGGCGGCGATGGTAGCAGCGTTCCGCGCGCGTGCGCGTCACGGTTCGTACGGAATCGGCCCGATGACCTCGCCATGGAACTTCCCGGTCGCGTCGGTGTCGCGAAACGCGAATATCTGCTGCGTACCGTCAGGGCCTTCGACAACGTGCCCCGCATACAGCTCCGGGGTAGTGATCGGCTGTGCTCGACGCATGTCGACCGGACCGGCAGGCGTGGTCGCCGGGACCGAGAACATCCCGCTGATCGCGTCAGGGCCGACCTGCCGGTGGGCATACGTCGAGGATGTCAGCTCAGGACCGGTCAACGGGTTCGCGTGCGAGAGCACCTCGATTTCGGCGAAGCGATCGGGCGCGCTCAGCGGCGGCTGCGCCGTCCAGGTCTTCATGTCCGGACTTGTGGCGTGTCCGACTACGCCACGCGCGTCCACGTCACCGACCTTGGCTCGCGCCGTTACGAACATGTGCCAGGTCCCGGTCGCGGGGTCCTGGAATACCTGGGGATCGCGCCAGGCTTCATCGACCCACGAGCTGTCGCCGAGCCGCTCGTAGTGCGCCCCGTTCGCTTCGAGGATCGGGTCAGGATGCTTGGTCCACGTCATCATGTCCTTGCTCGTCGCCATCCCGATGCGCTGCACGTGCCCGTCCTCCGCCTTGCTCACGGCGGTGTAGTACATGACCCAGGTTCCGTCGGGAGCCTGCACGGTGCTGCCGGTCCAGGTCGCAAGGTCGTCCCACGCGGGCGAAGTCGAGGGACCAATCGCTTCCCCGACTTCGGTCCAGGTCTTCAGGTCGTCCGACACTGCATGGCCGACGCGAGCATTGACGTGACGAAGCTCGGGGTCGCCCAGCGACTTGGGTGCGTTCAGGAAGAACATGTGATGACGCTTCCTGCCGTCGACGACCTCCTCGGCGAACCAGGAGTCCCAGACCCAGCGGTCCTCGAACGAGAGCGCGACCGGACGGGGCGCTTCCGCGACATTGACTGCTCGCAACGATCTGGCGGCATCATCGAGATGATGCTCGATCACCGTCCCGGACGGAGCCTGTCGTCGTAGCGTGGTGCCGTCGCGCGAGAGCTGCCGGATCGCGTCATGGGCGGCGTCGAGCGACGCGCGCCCTGCAGCGAGCGGCCTGGCAGTCTGAGCGTTGCCGATGCGCAGCTGCTGAACGGCCTCGATCACACCCGACACGGACGAGTCGAGCTCACGAAGCAGCTGCCGGCGTTCCGGGCGCGCCATCCCCTCAGCACGCTCGAGAGACGATGAGCGCACCAGATCGAGTGCATCGACCACGCCATGATAGGCGCGCCTCAGCGCAATGGCATCCACGGAATTCCCCCTGTTTCCTCCGCTCACCGACTTGTCGAGCGGCGGGAGGAACCTGTTTCACGGCTGAGTCGGTCGCGATGCCACGTGACCGCGCAGCCCTATGCGGCGTGCTGCATCGACACCGCGATGTAGCACAGCCACGAGCCGTGCTGCGCGCGGGCGCGATGCACCGTCTCGACGTAGATCGACATCGACGGCGACAGCTGGATGCCGCGCTTGCCGAGCAGCTCGAGGTACGCGCTGCGCGCAGCATGCACGTCCTGCGCCTCGATTACCTGCATGTACCGCATCGTGCTCTCCCCCTGGGCGGTTGGGCGTCCTGCCTGACCGAACGAGCAAGCACTGTGTTTGCTCGTTGCGCACGCTGCATCGGCTGGTTTGCAGATCTACTTGAGTGATATATTCATGCCGGTGCGGCGAACGCTCCCGTTTCCGCGTTGAACCCACGCTCCCATGCGTGATTCTTCCCCCTGTCAGGGTGGTTCTTCCCGCTGCCGCGACGGGTAGACGCGAACCATGTGGCCGTTTCGTCGACAGGCATTCCGCGAGGTGGTGGATCGCCAGCTGGCAATCTTCGCGCAGGACCACACGTCGCTGGTTGACCAGGCACGGGCCGCGCTTGCGGCCTACCACGCACAGCCCGATGTTCGCGAGGCGCAGGAGCAGTACCAGGAGCACGACGAGCTGGCCGAAGAGGTCGAGGAACTGCTCGACGACATGTACCGCAACTTCGCACGCACGCTCGACGAGAAGGCCGGGAAGGCGTATCGCCGGCAGTTCATCAAGCGCGCCAAGGCCCAGTACGGCGACCTGCTCCCCCGACTCACCTTCGACCCGCCGGAAGATCAGTTGCCCAGCTAGGGCAGGCGCCCCGGCCATGCGGCCCGGGCCGGGCGACGACTACCAGGCGTGCGCGACGAGCGTGTCCCCGTCGTGCCTGATCGCGGGGACCAACGCGAGCGAGTCGACCGCCGCTGCGATCCGCAGGTCGTCCGGGTGGCCGCCGCGGGCGAGGTGACCGTGCCAGCGCACGCCGGTCGACAGCTGCGCCGCCACGTCCTCTGCGCCCTGCGCGAGAGTCACGGCAATCCCGGCAGCGTCGGTGAGCTGCGCGTCGCGACCATCGAGCTCGTCGAGCAGCACGCGGATGAGCATGCCGCTCGCCCACCACGCATCGCCGGCAACCTCGTCGCCGGCACCGGCGAGCGCGGGCAGGAACGTGATCCGAGGCGAGGCCGTCGCTGCCATCCGCGCGCAGAGTGGTCGGGCGAACGCGGGTGCACCGAGCAGCATGCCGTGATCGATGCTCGCGAGCAGCTCGCTGCTGCGCACGCGACACCGCCGCGCACCGTCGCCGGGCGGCTGCTCGAACGAGACGAGCGGGATCGGCGCGACGTCGCTCGCGAGCGGGGCCACCTCGACGCTCTCCCAGCCCGCGTCGAGCGCGGCAGCCACTGCAACCGCGGCGTAGAGCGGCTCCACCACGACGCGCAGCTCGTCGTCGATTCGTGGTGGAGCGAGGCGCGGATCGAGCACGTCCACGACCAGCGGTGCATGGCCGTCGTGCTGCATCAGATGATGACCGGTACGCTGCCGCCGTCGACGCTCCAGGCGGCGCCGGTGACGTACGAGGCGCGCGGGGATGCGGCGAACACGATCGCGGCGGCAATCTCATCCGGGCTGGCCATGCGGCCCATCGGTCGCCCCTTGCCGGTGGCGGCGAGCGCGTCCTCGCGGCTGATGCCCTTGCCCTGCGCGACCTGGTCGGCGAGGCCGCCTTCGTCCATCCAGGCCTCGCTGGTGGTGGGTCCGGGGCAGATCGAGAGGGAGCGGATGCCGTCGCCGGCGTAGGTGTCGGCGACGAGGCGGGCGAGCGACTGGACCGCCGCCTTGGTGATGGAGTAGTTGGCCATGCCGGCGCTGGGGCGCTTGCCGGCGGTGCTCGAGACGTGCACGATGGCGCCGGACCTGCGGGCGCGCATGCCGGGCAGCACCGCGCGGGTGCAGCGGACGTAGCTCATGACGTTGAGCTGCCAGAGCTCGTCCCACTGATCGTCGGTGACCTCGTCGAACGTCACCTGGTAGGCAAGGCCGACGTTGTTGACGAGCACGTCGATCGGCCCGAGCTCACCGATCACCGCCCCGACGGCGGCGTCGACCGAGGCACGCTCGGTGATGTCGCACGCGACCGCGATCGCCGTGCCGCCCGCCTCGGTGATCGACGTCGCGACGCTCGCCGCAGCATCAGCGGCGCGGTCGAACACCGCGACCGCGGCACCTTCCTCGGCAAACCCGTGACAGAGCGCGCCGCCGATGCCGCCGCCTCCGCCCGTGACGATCACGACCTTCCCGTCGAACCGGTTCATCGGCACCCCCTCGCGTCACCCGACACCCGATGTTCGCACGCTGCGACGGCGTCTGGAGACCCAGCGGATCGATCCGACGTTCACGTTGTGTCAGACACAACCTGAACGAGCCGCGACGGCTGTACCTGGGCCGACGACGTTCACGTTGTGTCTGACACAACGTGAAGGTCAGCTGACACCGACGCTCGCGGGTGGGCCGGGTCAGGCGAGGTGCTGCTCGAGGAAGGTCGCGATGCGGTCGAGCACCGTGGCCGACGACCATTCGAGGCCGTAGTGGCCCGCTGCCGCGACGATCACCCGCGTCGAGTCGACGCCGTGTTCGAGCAGGGCGCGGTGGAGCAGCTGCGACTGGCCGGGCGACACCAGCCCGTCGAGCTCGCCGTGGAACAGCAGGAACGGCGGCTCGCCACCGCTCACGTGGCGGACCGGGTTGGCGCGCTGCACCTCGTCGGGGTCGTCGTCGATCGTCATCCCGCTGTGACGGCCAAACACGAACTGGGCCTCGGTGATGTCGGGGGCGTGATGGCGCGCCTGCTCGACCGCATCGAAGTCCATCGCGACCTGCGACAGATCCGTCAGCCCGAACACGTCGACCACGCACCGCACGCCGGTGACCGCCCCCGTGGTGACGCCCATCGCCGCGAGGTAGCCGCCGGCCGACTCGCCCCACAGCGCGACACGTCCGGCGTCGATCCGGAACTCGTCGGCGTGGTGACGCAGGAAGGCCACCGCTGCCGCGAGGTCGTCGACCGCGTCGCGGTAGATGCCGGTGCGCAACGTGCGGTACTCGATGCTGGCGACCACGACGCCGCGCTCCGCGATCGAGGTTCGCCGCAGCAGCGCCGCGCTCTTCGGCGACATCACGAACCCGCCGCCGGGCACGAACACCACGAGCGGGAACGGCCCGTCGCCGCGTGGCACGAGCAGATCGAGGCGGAGGTCGAGCGGGTCGCCGGCCGGGGTGGTGACCGAGCGGTAGGTCAGGTCGTGCACCATCTCCGGCCACGGCGTGCGGACCGTGACCACGTCGTCGCGGGTCACGACCACCAGCGAGCTGTCGGCCATGTCCACCGGAGCGACCCACGCTGCGGCGCGGAACGCACCGTGGTCGTGGTCGCTGACGCCGGCCTTCATCCCGTGCACCTCGAGCGGGTCGGACGGGACGAGCCGGCGCTCAACCGGATCGTCGAGCGGCGTGGTCATGGCGGCCACGGTTGTAGCAGCTGGGCCGGTCGTGCGGCACGGTCGCCGCACGACCGATCCACCGCGTCGACCACCGGTTGAGAACACACCGTCCAAACCACTACCCTGCGTGGCGGCGGAACGCCGTTATCACAGACGGAGCAGGACGGAACCATGAAGTTGGCGGAGATCGGCGCGCGACGGCGCGTCCTGATGAGCGGGCGGTTGCCCGTCGTGACGGCGTTGCTGGTGGGAGCGGTCGGCTTCGGTGCCGGTGTGTCGGGCCCGGCCCCGGCGGCGGCGGCCACCACGGGCACCCTGACGGCCCAGCACTCCGGCCTGTGCCTCGACATCACCGGCGGCAGCACGGCAAACGGTGCCGCGGTCGTCCAGAACACCTGCAACGGGGCGGCCAGCCAGCACTGGGAGTTCGTCGCCGTCGGGACCGGGCAGTCGATCCGCAACGTCAACTCCGGGCGGTGCATGGAAGCGGGCACGTCGTTCCTGTTCACGAACGGCCGGGTCGTCCAGCGCGACTGCGCCGGCACGAACAACCAGATCGTGACCGAGCTGACCGGACCGTCGTACCGGTTCCGCCACTCCAACCGCTGCCTCGACGTGCCGAGCTCGTCGCTCACCGTGGGTCGCCAGCTCGAGGAGCGCAGCTGCTCCGGCGGCGCCAACCAGCGGTTCACGTTCACGCCGGCGACGCCGCCCCCACCGCCGCCGCCTCCCCCGCCCCCGCCGCCCGTCGGGCCGATCCCCGATGCGGGCCTGCCGGCGGTGTCGGTCGAGGCCAACCGTGTCGTCTCGCAGCGCACCGAGATCCTGCAGGCCGGCGTCACCGGCTACAGCTCGGGCAACGACTCGTTCCCCAACACCAACATCCGCGTCGCCGCGTTCGCCGAGATCGGCAAC
>JAGQUL010000068.1 GCA_020438525.1 Thermoleophilia bacterium
TGCGGGTAGAGCGCGTAGCTCTGGAAGACCATCGCGATGTCGCGATCCTTCGGAGCGACGTCGTTCACGACCCGGCCACCGATCTCGATCGTGCCGGTCGTGGGCGTCTCGAGGCCGGCGATCATCCGCAGGATCGTCGACTTGGCGCAGCCGGACGGGCCGACCATGATCATGAACTCGCCGTCGGCGATGTGCAGGTCCACGTCATGGACCGCATGCGTGCCACCCGGATAGACCTTGTTGACGCCTGTCAGCCGGATCTCGGCCATGTGTTCCCCCCTGCCGCTGCACGCCTGCGAGGCGATTCGCGGAATCTGCTCCGTCGTCGGTACATCGAGCCTCGGCCTCGGCTCGTTTCGCAAGCCCGCCCCGGCGGCCGGGTTTCCGCACCTCGGATCGACCATGCTGACCAATTTGCAAATTGGGGGTTGAGGAGTGGTCGTTCGACGCCGATACAACCGGACGGTCGTGTGCGGGACCCAGCCCCGCCGCGTCCTGATCCGACGGAGCTCATGCCCAACTCCCACCGCAGCAGCATCACGCGACGCCGCTACCGCCTGGCACAGTCCTTGACGGTCGCCGGCTCGATCGCGTTCGGCGCGCTGCTCGTGGAACGGCTCGTCGCGTACTTCCGCGAGGACTTCTTCCTCTTCTACGGTGTCGACGACAGCGCCTATCGCGACCTGCAGGCGACGACCGACGCACGCGTCCCCCTCACGCTCGGACAGCTGCTGGTCGCGGCGATCGCGTTCGTGGCGGTGGTGGCGTTCATCGCGTCCGAGCGTCGACGGCTGCGCCAGTCCTGCGCGCTCGATCGAGCGGGTCGATCCCGCTCCAGGCACGTCGTGGTGGAACGCCTGCGCGGCGCGTCGCTGATCGACGCGTTCGTGATCCGAACGTCCAACTTCGCGGGGCTGTTGCTGTCGATCTGGTTGCTGCAGTCGAGCCTCGAGCGGTGGCTCGGCGGGCTCGGACTCGGCATCGAGTACGCGAGCTGGCGCAGCCTGCTGCCGCTCGCATCGGTGTTCGGCGTGTGCGTGCTCGCCGGCATGCTCGTGGCCGCGGTGAGCCTCGTCGGAACGCGCGCGATCCACGTGCTCGAGCTGGCGTTCGCGCGGACGAATCGACGCGTTCGCAATGCGTCGCTGCAGCTCCCCCTCAGGTTCGGACCGACCGATGTGGCTCGCACGGTCCGCGAGCTCATCGGCTGCGACATCCTTTCGCGACCGCCTCCGGTGGCCTGCTGATACGAGCGCCCCGGGGCACGCCGAGCGGCATTCAGCCGCCACGGCACGGGTCCGTGGCGTTCGTTTCGCTACGTGACCCCGAACGGCGGTGGTCGTACTCCCAAGATTGCATGGCGACGTTGGTCCGAAGTCATTGCCCAGGGAGCGCGACACCGCCGTTCTTTTTCTTCTTCCTGTGGTCGCGCCGCGACGCGCGACCGCGGATGTTGCACGGAACGTGGTCCGGAGATCTTCGAGCCAGGACCATCGATCGAAGTGCAGGAGGTATGCACGTGACCACCCGGATGTCGTTGAGCCTCGGAACCATCGCCGTGCTGCTGGCGCTCGCGCTGCTCGTGGCATGGCCCGTGGCGTGGGCCTACGTCGCGCTCGCGGTGCTCGTGGGAGTCGTGTTCATCGTGGACCTGCTCGCGGTCCGTGGAGTCGTGCGCACGGAGGCCGACCTCGAGCTGCGCCGTGCCGACGACGAGCGCCGACACGTGAACGCCCGCTAGNNCGCTAGGCGTTGCCGGCGGCGAGCGCGCGCTCCCGGAGCGCACGCGCCGCGTCGAGGTCCTCGCGGCGCGGCCCGTCGCCGTCGCCCGGAACCTCGAGGTACGCGCCCAGGTCGGCGAAGCGCGGGTGGGCGAGGAACGTGCCGAGCCCGTCGCCGATCAGGCCATCGCCGATGTTGTCGTGTCGGTCACGGTTCGACCCGAGCGGGGTCTTCGAGTCGTTGAGGTGCAGTGCGCGCAGGCGCTCGATCCCGATCGCGTCGTCGAGCTCGTCCAGCCGCGCGTCGAGCACGCTTCGGTCGGTCACGTCCACGCCGCTCGCCCACCAGTGGCAGCTGTCGATGCAGACGCCGAGACGCTCGTCGTCGTCCGCCGCATGGATGATCGCAGCGAGCTCGCCGATGTCGCGGCCGATCGTGCCGCCTGCTCCCGCGGTGTTCTCGAGCAGCAGGTACGGCGTGCTCGAACCGGACTTCGCGGCCTCGGCCTCGCCGGCGGCGATCGCGCGCAGGCAGGCCTTGGCGATCCGGCCGATGCACGCTTCGAGCGTGTCTGCCGCGCCCTTGTGCGAGCCCGGGTGGAAGATCACGGCGTCGAGCCCGAGCCGGGCACCCTGCACCATCGTGTTGTCGAGCGCCGCGGCACCCTTCTCCCACAGCTCCGGATCGTCCGAGGCGACATTGATCAGGTAGATCGCGTGCGCCACCGCACCCTGCAGGTGCTCCGCGCGCAGCTCGCGAAAGCGCAGGACGTTCTCGTCCTTGTGGTTGACGGGGCGCCACATGCGCGGGCTCTGCACGAACACCTGCACGGCATCCGCGCCGATCGCCACGGCCCGTTCGACCGCCTTGTCGATGCCGCCGCTGGAGGAGACGTGTGCGCCGAAGAACATGCGGCGATACTACGCCGCGGCGCGGGAGTTCCGCATGTCAGTGCCGGTTTCCGTCAGTGTGATGCGAAACATCATCGGCGGGCACCGGGCGGCCCGCGAGGTACCACGAGTCCGGTGGATCGAGGTCCTCGTAGTCGCCGCGCAGCGTCGATTCGAGCTGTCGCTGGGCGGCCTGTGCGTCGCGCAGGCTCGCGGGCCACTGCGACCACGGCACGATGTAGCGCTCGCGATTCCCCGATTCCCGACGCAGGAGGATCTCGTAGGTGTCGGGATCACGCGGCAGGCGATCGGTGACCGGTACCGCGAACGTCGACAGCTCCGGAAGGGCCTGCTCGAGCGCAGCGGTCAGGTTCGCGACTCCGGCAAGCACGTCGGCGCGTGCCGCGTCCGGATCGACGCCGCTTCGCACGACCGACGGCAGCGACTGCCACATCGACCAGGGATTTCCACGTCCGCCGGGCCACGACAGGGTACCGTCGACCAGCGTCACCTGAGATGGAACCTTGGCATCGAACCGGATGTTGGAAAGCGCATAGGGCTCGTCCGCGATGCGCAGTGGTCCGCGCGTCTCGAGCAGCAGCCACGCAATGGGGTCGGTGGTGCCGAGCGGTATCGGGGTGGTCGAGGCGATGTCCATGATTCCGGCGGGTCCCTGATTCGTGGGCGAGACGCGCCGAGCATACGTGATCGGCCCTGTGCAGCCGCGAGGAGCTTCAATTCGCGACGGTCCCGGTATCCTCACCGCCATGACCACACCCGTCCGAGTTCGATTCGCACCCAGCCCGACCGGCACGCTGCACCTGGGCAGCGCGCGATCGGCCCTCTACAACTGGCTGTACGCGCGCCACTTCGGCGAGCAGGGCACGTACGTGCTGCGCGTGGAGGACACCGACACCGCTCGCTCCACGCCGGAGCACGTCGAGCAGGCGCTGCGCGTGTTCCGGTGGCTCGGGCTCGACTGGGACGAGGGTCCCGGCGTCGAGGGGCCGTACGGTCCGTACTACCAGTCGCAGCGCGGCGAGCTCTACCGCGACGCGCTCGCCACGCTTCGCGAATCCGGCGCTGCCTACCCGTGCTTCTGCACGAGGGAGGAGCTCGACCTGGACCGGGCACGCGCCGAGGCCGAGAAGCGGCCGAGCGTGTACGTGGGGCGATGCCGTTCGATCGACCCGAGCGAGGCGCAGCGACGCATCGATGCCGGCGACTCGCACGTGATCCGCTTCCGTGTGCCCGACGACGGCACGACCGTGGTGCACGACCTGGTGCTCGGCGACACCGAGTTCGAGAACGCGCTGATCGGCGACTTCGTGATCGCGCGCGCCGACGGCTCGCCGCTCTACAACTTCGCGAACGTGATCGACGACTCGCAGATGCGGATCACGCACGTGATCCGCGGCAACGATCACGTGTCCAACACCCCGAAGCAGATCCTCATCTACGAGGCGCTCGGTGCGACGGTGCCGGCGTTCGCGCACCTGCCGATGGTGCTCGGCCCTGATGGGGCCAAGCTCAGCAAGCGTCGCCACCACACGAGCACGATCGAGGAGCTCGCTGCCGGCGGGTATGCGCCGGCCGCGGTGCGCAACGGCATCGCGCTGGTCGGCTGGAGCAAGGACGGCGAGACCGAGCTGATGTCGACGCAGGAGCTGATCGACGCGTTCGACGTCGCGCGCGTGAAGAAGGCATCCGCGCAGGTCGACTACGGCAAGCTCGAGCACATCAACGGCGAGCACCTGCGCGCGATGAGCGTGGAGGAGTGGGCCGCCGGCTTCGAGGCGTGGCGCCGCGACTGGCTTCCTGCGGACGACCACCTGCACGCGGCTGCGCACGTGCTCGCTGGTTCCGAGGCGGCGGCGCTCGTCCAGGAGAAGTGCACGACGTGGGGCGAGGTGCCGCAGTACCTCGGCTTCCTGCTCGACCCGTTCACGATGAGCGACGAGGCATGGAAGCGGCTGCAGAAGACCGGCGACGTGGGCGTGCAGGTGCTTGACCACGTAATCCCGTCGCTCGAGGCGCTCACGGCGTGGGAGCTCGAGCCGCTCGAGGCGGCGCTGCGCGGCGCGTGCGACGAGCTCGAGCTCAAGCCCGGCAAGGTGTTCGCGCCGATTCGCTTTGCGGCGACCGGCCAGACGATCGCGCCCGGGCTGTGGGAAAGCCTGCACGTGCTCGGCCGTGATCGCGCACTCGAGCGCCTGCGCGCCGGCCGCGATCGGCTCGCCGCCACGCTCGCCAACGCCTGAGGGCGGGGTGTGCAACATCGCCGCGGCGTGAGCCGATCTATGGGCGTGGACGCACGCCCTGGACCGGCGTGCCTGAACGTGGGACGGCAAGCTCGATGAACCTTGGACGACTCGTGGGCGGCGCAGCGCTGCTCGGCGGCAGCGCAGCCATCGGCGGCGCGATCTCGTACGGCGCGATCACCAAGGCGGGTGAGTCGGACGGCGGCACGAGCAATGCACTGCTCGGCATGATGGGCGGCAGCTCGATCGTTGCAGGCGGCGCCGGCGGGATGCTCGGCTGGCAGGCCACCCGCTTCGGTGGGGGCAGCTGGGCGCCCGGAATCGCCAAGCTGCTCACGATCCCGGCAGGCGTGGCCGGCGCGATGCTCGGCGGCACGCTCGCACGGGCCGGGCTGCGCGATCGGCACAAGGCCGAGTACGACGCCCAGGAGCAGAAGATCGACCAGATCATGGGTGCGACCCAGGATGCCCTGCGCGCCGCCGGCGCGAACGAGGACATGATCACACGCGTGCGCGAGAGCTACGACCGCTCGTTCTTCAACGCGGCCTACAAGCCGCCGCGCGGCCCGTTCGGCAACGACATCACCGTCGGCCGCGAGCCCGACACCGGCCAGTCGCTGGCGATCGACGACGTGATCGCCCACGAGTTCGGCCACAAGGTGCTCCACGCGTACGAGCCCGAGCTGCTCAGCACGAAGGGCGACGGACAGTCGATCCACGAATCGTTCGGCGACACGGTGGCGATGCTCGTCGATCGCGACGACTGGCTGCTCGGCGAGGATGCGATCGAGGGCGGCCTGCGCTCGTTCTCGAACCCGGAGGATCGCGGCGCCGTGAGCGGCGGCGTGGTCAAGTCCGCGCCGATCACGAAGGAGCAGCTCAAGTCGTCGACCGAGGAGCATCTCGGCGCGGGCGTGGGCAACAAGGCGGCGTGGCGGATCGGCTCGCAGCTCGGTCGCGATGCGATGGGGAAGATCTACATCCACGCACTCGAGAAGTACGACCTGCCCAAGGGCGCCACCTACGACGACTACGCGAAGATCCTCCGTGACTCCGCCGTCGACCTCTACGGAGCCGGCAGCCACGAGGCAGCGGTCGTCGACGACGCCTGGACCCAGGCCGGCTACTGAGGCATGCAACGGGCGTCGCGAATGCCGTGACGCTCGCCGCACACATGGGCGCGTACGACGGTAGCTCGTGTTTTCCTTCAGGTGGCGCGGGGAACCAACGCTGCAGCGCCGGACGTTCCTTCGATCGGGATCGCCGTCGCTCGTGTCCATGCCGCCCGGGAGCACGACTGCGTGAGCGACTCCGAACCGACGAACCCGTTCGATGCGCAGCTCGTTCGCCTCGAGCGGCACGCCGGCAGGATCTTCGCAGCGGGTGCGCTCGTCGCCGGCAACATCATCGTCGTGGCGATGCTGGACCACTTCTACGGGATCGGCGTGATCGCCCCGCTGCTCACGATCGGGCTCGCAGTCGCGATGTTCGGCCTGCTGCACCGCAGCGTCGCGCGGATGATGCGCGGCGCGCTCGGCGCCGCTCGCCGCGAGGCACAGGTCTCGCGCCAGATGATGCTCGCCGTGGAGCAGCTCGGCGCCGAGGGCGCGGGCACACGCGGCACGATCGAGGCGCTCGCCGCGAGCGCACAGGGAGCCGGACTCGAGGTCTACGTCTGGGACGACGCCGAGCGATCGCTCTGGTCGCCCGTCTACGGTGACCAGACCTCGCTCTCCGCCACCGAGGCACGCCGCCTGCACGTCGCGCTCTCCAGCCGTCGCGCGCTGCGGATCGCCGACGGGTCCGAGCCCGGCGGCGCGATCCCGCTGGGCATCGCCGCTCGCGCCGGCTCCCACTCGCTCGTCGTGGCACCGATGTGGTCGGGCGACGAGTTCCACGGCCTGGTCCTGCGCCGGTACCCGGGCGCACGCGAGCTTCGCCGCTCCACCGACGACGGGCTCGTCGCCGCGCTCGCCGCGCTGGGTGCCGTGGCGATCAGCAAGGCAGCCGTGGTGGACCGCGAGCAGCAACGCGCCCGCGACAACGAGCTGCTGCTCCGCAGCGTCCACGCCGCCAGCGAATCACGCCAGCGCGACCGGCTCGTCGACCACGTCCAGCAGGCCGCGGAAGCGATCCGCTCCGATCGCGCCGCGCTGCTGGCGCTCGATGCCGGCAGGCTCCGCCTCGTCGGCGCCGTGGGCATCAAGCGCCTCGACGCCAGCGGCGCCGGCACGATCCGCCTGCGATCCCACCTCGCCGAGCTCGCACACCACGCGGGCAGCGAGCCGTTCAGCGTCCTGCTCGACGATCTCGACGAGCCGTCGCGCATCGTGCTCGATCGCCTCGGATTCGGGCCGCAGCTCGTGCTCCAGGGCCTGCGTGACTCCAACGGGCTCGTCGGCATGATCGTGCTGGATCCGCCGTCGACCGGGCTCGCGGGCGACGCCTCCAACCTGCTCGCCGCGGTCGGCCGCCAGGCCTCCAACGCGATCGAGCGCACCCGGATGCTCCGCTCGATCCGCAAGCGCAGCCGCCACCTCGCCTGCACGCCCAAGCTCGCACGCAGCCTCACCGGCCAGCGCGATCCGGAGGCGATCGCTCGAATCGCCGCTCGCGAGCTCCACGAAGGATTCGGCTTCGGACGCGTCACGATCGCGCTCACCAGCGCAGGCGCCGGAGCCCACGGCACGGCACAGGGCGACGACGACCTGCACATCGTGGCGTCGGCCGGAGCGATCTCTGCCGCCAACGTCTCCGCAGGCGACGCGGCGCCGAAGGCCTGCACCGACGCGATCCGCGAGTGCGTCAGGACCGGCCGTCCCTACGTCGCGGTCGCAGGCGACCTCGACGTCGACGAGCGCGACCACGTCCCCGAGGACACCGACGCCCCGGCGGACTGCCGTGGCCGCATCCTCGTTCCGATCTCCGGTCGCGACCGCGTCGTCGTCGGTGCGATCGCCGTGTACGAGCGCGACCCGGACCTGCTCGGCGAGGACGACCTGCACATGCTCGAGACGATCGCCGACCAGCTCGGCGGCACGATCGAGCAGGCCGGGCTGTTCACCTCGCTCGAGCGCTCCTACTTCGAGACCGTCGAGGCGCTCAGCTCCGCGCTCGAGGCCAAGGACGCCTACACGCTCGACCACGCCCGCTCGATCACCGACATGAGCGCCGACGTGGGTCGCCGGCTCGGCATGCGCGAGGCGGAGATCCGCGACCTCAAGCTCGGCGCGCTGCTGCACGACATCGGCAAGATCGGCGTGCCGACCGAGATCCTGTCCAAGCCCGGCCCGCTCACCGACGACGAGTTCGAGGTGATGAAGGAGCACACGGTGATCGGCGAGCGCATCATCGCCGACGTCGAGTTCCTGCAGGGCGTGCGCCCGCTCGTGCTGCACGAGCACGAGCGCTGGGACGGGCGCGGCTATCCGCACCAGCTCAAGGGCGAGGAGATCCCGCTTGGCGCGCGCATCATCTTCGTCTGCGACTCCTGGCACGCGATGACCAGCGATCGCCCCTATCGCAAGGCGCTCCCCGATGCAGAGGCGCTGCGCCGCCTGCGCGCCGGTGCCGGCTCGCAGTTCGATCCCGCCGTGGTCGAGGCGTTCTGCGACCTCATGGAGCAGGAGTCGTTCGCGGCCGCGGACGCCGGCGCACACGCCCCGGCCTGACGACGCGGTCGTCGTCGCCAATCCCAGTCAGGAGTCGCGGTGCAGGAGCTCGGCGAGCCCGTCGAGCAGGCCCTTGGGATCGCCGTCCTTGCTGAACACCGCATCGGCGCCTGCGAGCCGTGCACGCTCGAGCGTGTCGTCGTCGGTCCACCCGGTGAACAGCGCGATCTTCGCGCGTGGCGCCGCGGCGCGCACGTCCTGGACCAGCTCGATGCCGTCGCGATCGGGCAGCGTCACGTCGAGCAGCACCACGTCCACGCCGGCGTCGCCCGCCGCCACGATCGCCGCCAGTGCGTCCTCGCCGCTGCCCGCCGCGCCGACGAGGTCGAATCGCGCGTCGAGCGACGTGGTGACCTCGAGGAGCGTGCGGATGCCCTCGTCGTCGTCGACGACGAGCACGCGCAGCTTCGAGCCGATGTCATCGGTCGTGGGCATGCATGCATCATCGTGCTTCGGCGCGACGAACTCGAATCCGGGTTTCCACCTGCAACTCGCTGAGTCTCCGGAAACCTTCGATTTCGTGAAATGGTAGGAAGGTCCTGTAGCGATGCGCCAGCGTTCGCTTCTCAGCCAAGGCCGCTGCCGGCGATCACTTCCGCGAGCAGCACGAGCAGCAGCAGCGTGCACGTTCCCAGCAGCAGCCAGAGCGAGATCGGCCACGCCTTCTGTGGCTGCTCGACGCCGTGCAGCCACGCGGGGTCGACCGCGTCGTCGGCGACCCAGGCCTGCACGAGCGCGGTGGTGGAGCGCGCCCCCATGAACGAGTCGCGGGTCGCGTCGACCGCCTGCATGCCGATCTCGGCGGCGTCCTCGTCGAGCTCGCACAGCTCGGCACGGATCGCGAGCACGCCGAGCACGTCGCGGCACGCACCGAGCGAGCCGAGCAGCTGCACGTGTGCATCGCGTGCCGACGGCGGCGGCACGAGCCCGGTCGCGAACTCGCCCGAGGTGTGCGCGCGGTACTGCGCGCGACGCAGCTCGCCGGCGAGGTCCTGCGGATCGATCCCGGTGCGCCACGCGCGGCCGCCGAACACGCGCTGGCAGCTGCGCACCGCAGGCTCCCACGACGCCCAGAGGTGGTCGATGCCATCCGCGTAGCGGATCGCGAGCTGCTCGTTGGCGACGTGCTGCTGCTTCATGGTTGACCTGACCTCCAACACCGCTCGTTCCCGCGCGCGCGAGCCTTGAACCTGCGGGAACCCGCAGGATGCCGGCCTCAACGGTGCAGGAATCCGGGCGGCAGCTCGACCTGCGAGCCGTCGCACAGGAACCGGGCGACCGGATCACCATCGACGCACCGGCCCACGACCGTGAGTCCGAGCGTCGGATCGGCATCGCGAAGGCTCGAGCGCAGCGCATCATGCCGCTCGGGTGCCACGGTGGCGAGCAGCTCGTAGTCGTCGCCGTAGGTCGCCGCGGCAACGGGATCGTCGATCCCCGGCGCGAGCGGAAGCTCCCGGATCGCGATCTCGATTCCCACGCCCGAGGCCTCCGCCAGGTTCGCCGCATCGCGGGCGATCCCGTCGGAGATGTCGGTCATCGCCGAAACGTGCCGTGCCAGCGCCGCACCGGCACGAAGGCGATCAGGGGGCTCCGGCAGCAGCGCCGCGCGGTCGCCTGCGTGATCGCCGTGCCCGCTCGACGCCGCACCGAGCTGACCGGTGACGACCACCAGGTCGCCGACGTGAGCACCCGCGCGCGTGATGAAGGCGGAGGCTCGCGGAGCACCGCGTCGACCGACGACCGTCACCACCAGCCCCAGCGGGCCCGGCGTTCGGCACAGGTCGCCGCCCACGAGCGGCATGCCCTGCTCGCGACCGCGCTCGGCGACGCCCGCGACCGCATCGACCGCGTCCGTCCAGCCGTCGGGCGGCACGAGCACCGAGCAGGTCATCGCGCGCGGGAGCGCACCCATCGCGGCGAGGTCGCTGATCGCTCGCGCAGCAGCGCGCCGACCGAGCGCGCGCGCCGGCATGGCGAGCGGCGCGTGCACGCCCTGCACCGTGGCATCGGTGGAGATGCACAGCCCGTCGCTGCCGGCGCGAACGACGGCTGCGTCGTCGCCGACGCTCGGATCGCAGAGCTCGTGGATGCGGCGCAGCGCCTGCTGCTCGTCTCGGACTGGTCGATCGTGGTGGTCTCGCGCCATGCTCCATCCCTACCCGCTCGCCGCACGAGCCGCCGTGTGCGCAACGAAATCGGGCGTGAGGCCCGATTTCGTTGCCTGGAGGCGGGGGAACGTTGGGGGGGCGGGCGATTCGGGCATGATGCAGGCATGACGACGACCCCGAGCGATCCGGCGCGACCGGCAGGCTTTCGTGCTGCCGACCGCGCCGACGAGCTTGCCGCGATGGCGGGCGAGCCGCTCGACGTGCTCGTCGTGGGCGGCGGGATCACCGGCGCAGGCGTCGCGCTCGATGCCGCATCGCGCGGGCTGCGCGTCGGGATCGTGGAGCGAGACGACTGGGCATGCGGTACGTCGTCTCGCTCGTCGAAGATGATCCATGGCGGGCTGCGCTACCTCGCCACCGGCGATGTCGGCGTGGTGCGCGAGAGCCTGCACGAGCGGGCACGCATCCAGCGCAACGCCGCGCACCTCGTGCGGCCGTTGTCGATGCTGCTGCCGGTGTACGGTCGAGGCGTGCTGCCGCTGCAGCGTGCCAAGCTCGCGGCCGGGCTGTGGACGTACGAGGCGCTTGGCCATCGCCGCGCGGCCGGCGGCCTGCACACGTGGCGCAGCCTTCGCGAGCTCACCCGGATGGTTCCGGGCGTGGCGGTGGATTCCGTCGCCGGAGGCGGTCGGCTTCGCGGAGCCCAGCACTATCACGACGCGAGCGCCGACGACGTGCGGCTGGTCATGGCCGTGCTGCGAACCGCTCGAGCGCACGGCGCGCTCGCGGCGAACGGCACCCCCGTGCTGCGGCTGCTGCGCGACGGCGAGCGTGTCGTGGGCGCCGTGGTCGGCGGTGATGCGGCTGCAGCCGTGCCGGGCGCACGCGGCGGCGAGCTGGAGATCGAGGCGAAGGTCGTGGTGAACGCCGCCGGCGTGTGGGCCGACAAGGTGCTCGGCGCCGGCGACGACGACGTGCCGATCGGATTCAAGGTGCTGCCGAGCAAGGGCATCCACCTCACCGTGCGTCGAGACCGGGTCGGGATCGAGTCGGGGATCGCGTTCTTCGAGCAGACCGGCAACTCCAACGTGTTCCTCGAGCCGTGGCAGGACGACCTCGCGTTCATCGGAACGAGCGACGAGCCCTACCAAGGCGACCTTGCATCACCCGTGGCGACCGAGGACGACATTGCTGCCATGCTCGCCAAGGTCAACCAGTTCCTGCGCACGCCGCTCGAGCGCGGCGATGTGGTGTCGAGCTGGGCGGGCCTGCGCCCGCTCGTCGCACCCGAGCACGACGGAGGCGAGTCGAAGGACGTCTCGCGCCGACACCTGCTCGTGGAGCGTGCCGGGATCCTCACGATCACCGGCGGCAAGCTCACGTCGTATCGAGCGATGGCCGAGCACACCGTGGATGCCGCCATGCACCAGCTCGGCCGCAGGGCACGGTGCGTGACGCGCGAGCTGCGGCTCGAAGGATGCCGCGACCTGCCGACGTCCGGCGAGGTCGAGGAGCTCGCCTACGCGCTCGGCAGCACGCGCGCCGATGCGCGACACCTGATGCGACGTCACGGTGCGAACGTCCCGTACCTGCTGCAGCTCGTTCGCGAGCGTCCCGAGCTCGCTGGTCGCCTGCATCCGGAACGCCCGTACCTCGCGGTGGAGGCTGCCTGGGCGGCCAGCCACGAGCAGGCGCTCGACGTGGAATCGGTGCTGGAGCGACGAACGCGGATCGCGCTCGAGACGCGCGACCCGCAGCGAGCGACCGACGCGGTCCTCGCTGCGCTCGACGACGACATCGCCGCGATCGCCTGACCGCGACGCAGGCGCCTCAGGCCTCGTTGGGAATCGGGATGCGCAGTCGCAGCGACGTGCCCTGACCCGGGGCGGAGTGCACCCCGATCCGTGCCCCAAGCTCGCGGGCCGTTCGAAGCACGCGCGCGAGGTGCGTGTCCATCGTCTGCGCATCGAGCTGGAACGCCTCGGTGCCGTGGCCGTGGTCACGCACGCGCAGCCACACCTCGTCGGCCGCCGTGACCTCTACCGACGCGGCGGTGGTGCCGGCGTGCATCGACACGTTGAGCAGCGCCTCGCGAACGAGCTCGTCGAGCACGTGCACGAGCCGCACCGGCTGGATGTCCTCGCCCGAGTACGAGAACGTCACGTGCAGACCGTAGCGCTCGTCGGCATCCGCGATTGCAGCCTCGATCGCGCCGCGCAGGTCGTGGTGGGTGCGATTGATCGGTTCGACCAGTGAGACGAGCTGGGCGGTCATCGGTGCGTCCTTACGTTCGTCGTGCATCGAATTCGACGCTACCCCGGGTCGATTGCAGAACGATTACAGCCACGTTCGACGAGCGAACATACCTGTAGAAATGCCTGCTCACAGTGATGTTCAGGCAGCTGCCCGCAGCGATTCGCAGCGGGCGCACGAGCGCGTGGCAGGACCCTCGACGAACCGCGATCGGAGCGTCGACAGGTCGAACTCGAGCTCACGGCCCACGAGCACCGGATCGGCGACCCCGGCGAGCCAGTTCACGCACTGCGCCACGATCATGCTCGCCGCAGCGGTGTCGCCCCAGCCGACCGCGGGCAGCTCCGGGCACTCGCGGTCGCGACAGGCGCTCA